>NZ_LGSU01001210.1 GCF_002260545.1 Hydrocoleum sp. CS-953
GTTTTAGTATTTTTTTAAAATCTTCACCGTTTGGAAACAATTCTCCAAAATCTATAGTTATTTTATCTTCTTTATAGTTTTCATTTGGCTTTCCAAAGCCTCTGGCTTTTTTCATAGCTATTTATCCAATTTAATACAAATTTCACCCTTATTTATACTATACAACAAATTTAATCAAAGAAAAAATTATTCATGATTGGCTGATTGCTGACCGCTAATAGCTTAATGCTTAGGTTTATCTAATACAATTTTGACAGCATCAACAATTATATCAGGTTCATCTATCCAGACAAAATGACTACTTTTATTGGCTTGAAGTTGTACAAAATTTGTTGATAGATTAGATATATCTTTGTGCATTTGCTCCCGTAACTTGTTAGCTGATTTTAGAGGAATTAGAAAACTCCATAAAGAAGGTTTAAAAAAAGAATTAGCTTTGATACTAACTATCGGTATCGAACCAAATTGATTAGCAATACTAACCTGATTTCCACTATGATCTAGATTGAGCATTTCTCGACACATTGTAATCCAGTGTTTCGAACGACAAAAAGAACGTTTGACATAATTTCTAGACTCTTGAGAAAACTCTCGTAATTCAGGTTTAATCAATTCAAAAATTCCCAATTTTCTGAATAGCTGAATAATTCCTAATATTGAGCCGAAAGTAGACATAATAAACCCTGAAATAAAGAATAGTTTTAAAGCTTGTAATTGGATAGGCATTTTCAGCATTCCTGTCTCATGGAGTCCATCTGTGAATACCATTCCTATAACTTTTTCAGGGAAACGATGGGCATACAATCTAACATTATAACTCCCGAAAGAATTTCCTACTAAAATGTAAGGTGGCTTAATCTTTGCTTGAGTGAGTAGGGTATCTAATTCTTCTACCATTTGACTGCTAGTTCGAGGATAGGGACTATGTTCGCTCCATCCACATCCGGCTCGGTCGTAGATACATACTCGCCCAAATTTTGCCAGTTTTTCTACTAGGAAATATCCCTCTATTCCCCCTAAGCTATGCTCTATAATAATTGTGGAATTAGCTTCTCCTAGAGTGTACAAATGTAGATGATAACCGCCGACATCAAATAGTTTTCCTGGAGGTGGTTTTTGATTTTCCAAATAACAGGCGATCGCTTGATAAATTGTTGTAGCAATTATCAGAATTATTCTGATAGATAATGACATTTTTGGTATTCCTATCGATAAAGAATAGTTTCCTTACTCCAAGTAATATTTTAAATTATAGCGTTTCTCAAATTACTACTGAATTCACATTACTGAAAAGTTGAGGTAGAGGAAGTTGAAGGGGAATCGAAAAGCTTGGGTGGTCTATGTATCCCGATGTTGATGAGGAGGATACAACACGGGACTTATAGCCCCCCAAACGCCCCTAATAGTTAAATCAGACCAAAGCAAGATTGTATCCAGGATTTGACATACTCCCGACGTTGCGCTGACGCAACATAACGATGACGAACGCGGGATTCTTCGGTCTGGGAAACCCGGACCGCTGTTTCGTGTGAGGTGATGTCCTCCCCCTGTGTTGATAACAACAAATATCTACTGTAGTGATAATATTTGTAATTGTCAATATAGCAATTCCCATACTCGTGAGGTACAAAATTCCCTAGTTTTAGGGAACACTTAACTGGGAACAGGGAACAGGTATGGAGGGAGTAGGGAATAGTAATTCTGGTTCCGTAAGAATAGATAAAGAAGAAAAATGACTGTACCTCATTAGCTTGGGAAACGCTATATCTATAAATAATAGTAGATAAAATCAGGACGAACCACACACGCGGAGCCCGGCTTTCATCCCGACACTCCCCTCCCCCCTTTCACGCGGGGGGTTAGGGGGGATGGAGAGCGGGGGACTTCCCGCCAGGGAAGTTAAACAACTATGGGATTATTGACTGTAAATGCACTACCCACAATTTGAACATCAGAGTTATCTTCGATAATATTAGCGAGACTAACCTTATCAATATTCTTATCAAGAATGCCTTTAAGTTCCTTGAGATACTGATCGTTTTCAAAATAAAAGCGATCGCCATCCCGTAAATTACTAAATTGCTCGATAATGATGGCACTAATTGTCTCACCAACCACTCCACCATTAACATCCTGTTCGGCTAATCCACCAATCCAAAGATCCACATCATCAATGGAATCATACACCGATGCAAATTTAGCAGCAAGCTCGCTGTCTCCTCCTGTTAATTCATCAAAGTCTGTATAAGGCGATAAACCGATAGCATTACGAAATGTATTAATATCAGCTACACCATTCTCCCGTCCCCGTTGAATATTAAGAGAGGCTAAGTCAAAACCACCAGCCCCAGGACGACCAAACAAGAAGTTACGAACATCATCAATCAGTAAATTATCAACTTCTTGGGCTTGTTGGGATTCTAACCCTTTCAATAAAGAATCAACTCCATCCTCCATAATTTTGCCAGGTTGAAAGAAAGCATCCCGTAGAGCAACCGCTTCATAGCTTCCATCCTCTTCCACTTGTAAGAGTTGAGGAGAAAGCATGGTATGACCAAAGCGGAAAACACCAGTGGAGAATTCAGTGAAAATACCAGGATCGACGGTTTCATCATAACCCGTATACTTATCAAGAACATTCTTTCCTAAGAGGAAGGGTAAAAATTCATTATAGGTAATGGTCTGAATTTCTGCCCCAACTAAACGGCGGGCTGATTCATAGATAAAGTCACCACGACTTAACCCAGACTCTTCAAACAGTTCATTCAGTTTGTTTGCTTTTCTTCCCTTCCCATTGTCTAAAACATCAGCAGTTTTTTGTGCCAAGCGGTTATGTTCTCTAACAAAAAGGGTGTGAACAGAAATTAAGCCTAATTGTTCATTAACACGGATATCCCCGGCAAGAAAGTTACCATCACTATCAGTAGGCAGTAAAATCTCCCCATCAGGACCGATGCTGGTGGCTAGTTTTCCAGTGCCATCATTAGCTCGCAAAGAAAGGGCCGTTGCTTCATCGGAACCATAAACCATAGAACCATCAAGAAACGCTGTAATTTCGTTAATCTGTTCACGGGGGTTTGTGGTTCCGGTGGCAGGATCGAAAATAGAACGAGTTAAGGGTATGGTTTGAGTTCCTGTGCCAAAAGGATCAAAATCTGGATCGCCTGTAGGAACTGGAATAGGAAATGAGTCCCCTGAAGTGTCGGCTTCTGTTAAACTGATGTCATGATCGATAAATTGTCCCCACTGCCAAAACCAGTCAGAAAGTTTAAAGTCGTTGGCAATAGATTGTTCTCCTTGATCGGCGATCGCATTACTGACTTCCCGCGCACTAGGAAGTTCAAGGGGCGTAGTTAGTCCACCACCTCTTGGTTCAGATAATTCATCTTGGTAAGCTTCAGGACCTAAGCGTAATAATTGAGTGTATCGAGTGCCTTTTTCTGTTGCACTACCAAATTCAGGGTTTTGAAGATTATTATTTAAACCATTAATAGTGCGAAAGGTATTTTCGGCAATAACATCATCCCAGAACAAATCATAGGTATTCCCTGAAAAAGTACCATCCCCTGAAGTAACTTGGATATAATAAGTTCCTGCTTTGTCAACAGTAAAATCAATTATTTCATTATCATCTAGAGAATTTGAAGAGGCAATTTCATTTCCTGTTGAATCAAAGAGAAATAAATCAAGATTTCCTTCATTATGGTTAAAGGTTAACTCGACAAAGATATCTAAAGAGCCTTCTGTGGCTTCAATTTCATAAAAGTCATTATCTAAAGCAACTCCCAGCCCATTAATGTTGCTCAGAAGAGTCTGTTCATTCTCTGAAAAATCAAAAGCTTGTTGGATACTATTATTGTTTTCGTAATTATCGTCCATTTTTGCACTTTATAATGTTGATTGGCATCGCCAAAATTACAGCCCAAATTCCATAGAATCAGAATATCTCCCGAAGGGGTATCGGGAACGATTAATGGTACTTAGACATTTGGTAGTGCATCAAGAAAGTGTGGAAATGATTAAGATGACCATTGTCCCTAAAAACTTTCACTGATACTTTCATCGATACTTTTAAGATAATAGTGCTAACAACAAAAATAAATCAGCATCTTTACCGAATCTTCATCAAGTTAAAATATGTAAATATAATATATTAGTTTTTAAAATACTTCTAAATTCTAGATAAAACAAGAAAAGTTTCCATAACTTAACAATACTAAATGGATACAAATTTACGGCGACGGTGTTAAGGATTTATCGTAGAAACCGGGTTTCTTTAAACTATAAAATTATCTTTTCCCTTCTTCCTTATTCCTTCTTCAACTATTTAATTTTCTGCTCTGTAACTAAGGTTGAACTTACCCATTCTCCTTTGTCATTGTAACTACGAATAATTCGTTGACGAAGTTGGGGTTCAATTAACCAACCAATTTCAAAAAATAAAGCTTTTCTCAACTCAATTTTCACAGGTAAAGTAGCAGAAGCACCATCAGGAAGTAACAAGACTTTTACAGGTTGAGAACTTTGGTCAAAGTGTAAAATTGAACCTTCAATTATAGCAGTAGAAGTAAGAGTTTTAGGATTAGTATCACCGAAAGTAATTTGCTGAACTAATCTACCTGTATTATCAATATTTAATTCCATTTTAGTTGGATAAGTATCGGGTTCCCGCAAGTCAGGATACATAGTAATTGCTTCTCCCTGCCATTTTCCTAATAAAGCATCTACAGTCAAAGGAAGATTTTCTGAAGCATCTGTTCCAGCTCTTTTTTCTCGAATTAAAGTTAATTTATCAAAATTGCCATCTTTGTCAAATAATTCGACTAAACGTAGACGACGATTTTTATTAACAAAACCAAACTCAGCACCATTAATTGAAAAAGGTGCTATTTGAATTACTCCTTTAGAAAAAGCACCATTTTCAAAAAATAAAAGGTTTCTACCTAGAGTTTGATATTCACTTACTATTTCATCAACTTTTGACTCAGGAGTTTTGGCAAAAGAGTTAAAGCGACGTAGTGTTAAACGTACTTTTTTATTTGCTTCATCCAGACTTTCTAAAATCAGAATACTAGGTGTATCTTTCAATATTTCTCCCTGAGCAGAAATTTTAGTAAATGAACCGTGCCATTCACCAAGATTTTGTAGAAAATTTTCCCATTGTGTTTTCATATTTTTTAAGTAGTTGTGCTTTGAGAAATTTGCGAGTTGAGAGAGGGAACAGGGAGTTAATAGGATGTTTCAATAATTAGTAATTACCTCTTAATTAAAAAGGAGAGGATTGCTTTATCGGAACTTTTTTTCTTTTTTTATCCCTGAAAGGAGATGCTTAAAACCTGAATTTTTCGGTAATTAATTTTGCTTATGAACTTAGTAGATTTTTGTGATTTTTTATTCTTTTTTTGACTACCCCCCCACTCCGTCTTATTAATGGATAATTAATAAATTCCCTACTCCCTATAAATATTTTTCTCATCAAAACTAATTCTACCTGGACCAAAAGACGCCACCATTAAAAGTCCTCCCATTAATCCAAGATTTTTCATAAAGGCAATTTCTTGAGCAGGATCTATAAAAATATTATGAAAAATCAGATTAGCTGGAATTAAAAATCCTACTAATGCAAGTGCCCCATAACGAGCTTTATAACCAACTAAAACAGATAATCCACCTATTAAAAGAACAATAATTGTTGGAATTAATAACCAACCAGGAACTCCTGAAGATTCCATATATTGTTGAGTACCTGCTCCTCCAAAAATTTTACCAATACCAGATTTAATAAAAACGGCAGAGAGGAATATTCTACCTAAGAGGGAAGTCCACGGCTGTAAATTGTTCATATTGTTCGATCAAAAAAATACAGTTTTCTTCAATCATTTTAATTGATGTTGGTAAATCCTATTGATTTAATAAAAATTTAATCTTCAATCATCCCAGGAAATATTTAATACCATTTCTCAAAAACTTTTCTATATTTAGTTGAGCATGGGAGTGTAGGGACGTTGCATGCAACGTCCGTACCTGAGAAGTAAACATAAGAATAATTAAGGTTAAATTAGCTTAAATTAGCAAAAAGGTGATTTATCCTGTATAAATTACTTAATAGCTGAAGTCTTGCCTAAGTATAGTATTAATGCCTGGGAATTGGTATAACTTAATTGATAATTATAAGTTTACTTAAATCAAAATAGATAACTTTGATTTTTTAGAGGTGTGAGTAGGAATTTGGTAACTATCCTCCCTGGGGGAATAGGTTAGGTGGAATCATAGAATACCAATCTGAAATTCTTATCCCTGTTCATCATTCTTAGTAATTGCTGTTTCCTAATTCCCAGATATTTTCCGCACAATCAGACTGAAGACTACTATATAATAAGTATAAATATAATAGGCCAGAAATTGATGTTAATTACCTGGTCATTAAGTTGAGATTTTTTAGAGCTTTAGTTTTATGAAAAAATTTGCTTTATTTATATCTGTTGCTTCAGTTCTTTTTACTAACAACTTAGCTTTCGCAGGAGAATATGGCGCTAAATGTCTCCATATAGCTAGTGGTAAAATGAGAGGATGTATCGTTTTTGTGTCAACCAGACAAAATAGCTTTGAAATGAATTTTAGGTCTGACAAATATCAAAAGGATAATCTAAGATTTAGAGGTGATAAAATTGTTGAGATTTCCAGTGGGGAACACGCTCAAAAAAGAACAAAAGAAACTATTGGAGCAAGTTTAGTTTTAGGTCCATTGGGAGCATTAGTTGGTTTGGCTAAGGAAAAACGGACTCAATTTGCAATTGAATATACAGATCCTAAGGGCAAAACAAATATCGCTTTGATTGATATTAAGACAAAAGATGGTGTGTCTTTAGGACAAGATTTAGAAAGTTTGACTGGTGTAAAAATTAGGACTACAGAAAATCCTCAATAACAGACATCTCCGAAAAATAAATAAGTTGCGATCAAATAATAAAAAATTTGATTTTAAACTCTCAATAAAGATTTAGGCTAAATTCTGATAAAGAGGAGTGATTATTATGTCTAATGACAAACCAACAGAGGCAAAATTCAAGTTTTTAGATATTGCTGCTAAATTAATATTGATTTATTTAATCCTTAAATTGATAGCTTTTCCCGTTATTAGGACAGGAGTAAATGTCATACAAAGTTTAGTGGAGCAAGAGACAATTTCTACTGATTTTACAATACCTGATTTGACATTCCCTGATATTATTTTACTAATCATTATTTTCTTATTTCAGCCACAAGCAGGGAAAATATTTAAAAGTTTGGACTTATCACCTGGGAGAGTTAAAGCTACATTCAAAAAATTAGAAGATTTAGAAGTTAAAGTAGATAAAACTAAACAGGATATAGACCAATTTCAACAACAGCAAATTGATTTATTAACAAAACAACAAGAAGAAATGGAAAAGTTACAACGGTTTATGTACCGATTACTTCTCGCACCCAAAGAAATTGAAAAACTCAAAGGTCTTAAAGAAAATAGTGAAAGTAATACACCATTCAAATTTTATGTTAGCAAGGATGCGGCTTCAGAGTTGAGGCGTTTAAGAGACTCTAAACTAATTAAAATAAAGTCTCCATATCGCTACGTCGCCGATTTAGAAAAGGTGAGTAATTATGGTAAGACAGAACAAGATTTTATAGACTTAACTGAATACTGTAAAATCACTGAAGTAGGGGAAGAATTTTTAACTAAGTTAGAAGAATTAACTAATAAAAAGGACCTAGATACTTCTTCAATAGATATCTCTATCAAATAAACTTGCCCTTTATTTAGCATAAGCTAGAGTTGTTAGTTGTAACTTGCAAAATCATTTATCGTACCTTTTTTATCAAAATATCTCCCCTGTGGGATGTTGCTTACTCTGGCCAAAAATCCATATCTTTATTCAGAGATGTCTAATAACGAATTCGGAATTCAGAAGTTAAATTCTTACTTTATTATTTTGATAAAACT
>NZ_LGSU01001211.1 GCF_002260545.1 Hydrocoleum sp. CS-953
ATACTGCTGCACCGTGATTATGGTAATCATAAGTGGTTATTGGGGTTATAGACAGTTAGGAAGATTTACCGAACGCCATCGTTTAACTTTAATTATAGAGTTCAAAAACTATAACGTTATAGTTTTGAACGCTATATACATGGTCTTTGCGTAAGTCCTGACTATAACTCCTGACTCCTGACTCCTAGCTTTAGACTACATTCTGAAGTGCAGAATTTAGGCTTAAAAAAGACTTTTTCAGTAAACCCTAATTAGCATCTCATGTATCAGTCGCGGAAATTTTTTGTTTCCCTTATTTGATACCTTGGTTTCTCCCCTCCTTAATATACTTAATTTAAGATCAAAATAATCATTATTTTAAGTAAATAAATCTAGTGGTAAATAACCATAAGTTCCATTAATTCCTGTTGCTTCATCAGATTGACAAGATACTAATACGCCTCGATATTTTCCAGTATAGGATTCCATAATATATGACTCTTTCATCCCATTAAATTTCAGATAAACAGACCCTTCAATCGAATGAAAATTAGACTCATTCATCAGAGTGGTATGATACCCTAAAGCTTCTAAATAGTTTCCTAATGTAGATAAAGCTTCAGTAGTTGAATCGGCACAAATTCCTAACATTTGATAATCAGACGAATTTACCAACAACAAGATTGCAGCACGGGTTATAGCTTTTTCCTCTTGTAATTCCACTGATTTCATATCTTGACAAGTAAATTCATGGAGAATTTTTTCAGCTTGAGTAACAGTGAGATTATGAAGGTTTTGAGTAGACATCAGTACCTGTAGAAAATTAATTTAATTGACTCTGGAGGTAGGGAAGATTTGAACAGATAACAGGAAAGACAAAATAAGAAAAACAAGTGTATTTGACTAACTTGAGAAATATTATATAACTCATGTCCGGTTCAACAATTATCAATCATTAGGAAGCAGTCAGGAGTCAGGAGCAGGAAAAAGGGAAATAAAAAAAGATAAAGATGAGAAAGTTTTTTGATTGGGCTATTAAGCCAAGATTACATAAGTCTTACAACAGTTTTTAAGTTGATGAGGTACAAAATTATGGGACAGTAGGAAGTAGGAAATCAGGAAAAGAGATTAATATTAAAACTTTACCTCACTATCCTAAAAAGTTATGTAATTACAAACAA
Organism: Hydrocoleum sp. CS-953; assembly: GCF_002260545.1. GTDB lineage: Bacteria > Cyanobacteriota > Cyanobacteriia > Cyanobacteriales > Microcoleaceae > Trichodesmium. The sequence continues at coordinate 1,161 of NZ_LGSU01001211.1, forward strand.
ACAAACAAACAAACTGCTGATAGCTGAGTAATAATCGCTATCATATTATATCAAGTTTAGATAATTAGTTCAGGACTTACCCAAAGACCATGTATATAGCGTTCAAAACTATAACGTTATAGTTTTTGAACTCTATAATTAAAGTTAAACGATGGCGTTCGGTAAATCTTCCTAACTGTCTATAACCCCAATAACCACTTATGATTACCATAATCACGGTGCAGCAGTATCAGCCATCAGGGGTGACGAAAACCTCTCAGCTATACGAAAATCAGGTATTTCTTTCAGGTAATCAATCAGGCTTTTTTCCATATATTTTCATATATTAGTATATTGGCCAATTTTACCAACTAAATTTGCTCCTTACTCTATAATTGTACACCTAGAGTGAGAATGAAACAGCCCTGCCATTAAAAGGGGGTAGAGAGACTTGAGACCTTATTTTTTATAGGACTTACACAGAGACCACATATATAGCGCTAAAAACTATAACGTTATAGTTTTTTAACTCTATATATAGTACCTTTGCGTAAGTCCTGTTCTAGTCAAACTATAGATTTAAGTAGAAACTTATCATCACGAAAAATCAACGGTACAAAACCATTAGACTAAAAATTATCTAATTTTTTAGATTCGTCAGGAAAAAATAGTGATATTATCGTCTCTACCTGTCCATAATTTATAGGTTTTGGATTGAATATTAGGAAGAGATATGATTAATCAAAAATGGATTGAAAATTTGATTGGGGTACTTAGTACGAAGGCTACTCAACCCCTCTTCTCTATTATAGAGAAATTAAAACTAACTATTCTACAATTGTACAAAGAATTTTTTTTGATTAAGTTTCTAGGTAAGTGGATAGGTAAACTTGTATACCTTTCATTAATATTGATCGTAACTTTAGGTTTGACTGGTGCAACTGTTAAATATCCTACTGTAAAAATTCCAATTTTTNTCCAGTGATAAATTTTATCTTCTCCACTCTCTTCAGTGTGGATAAGTTCACCATTAGAAATAGCAATAAATTTCTGAGGTACTTTGACGAAAATTTCGCCGAAAAGTACAAAGAATTTTTTTTGATTAAGTTTCTAGGTAAGTGGATAGGTAAACTTGTATACCTTTCATTAATATTGATCGTAACTTTAGGTTTGACTGGTGCAACTGTTAAATATCCTACTGTAAAAATTCCAATTTTTGGTTTCCACGACATTATTGATTTACAGAATAAAGCTGATTTACCTCCATATCGTCGTTTGTCTGATATGGATTATACTAAACAAGATTTAGAGAAGTTTATAGACTATTTAGTACAGAAAAATTACTGGTTTTTATCCTCTCAAGATTTGTTTATCTATTTTATTGATAAATCTCAACCTATACCGACTGAACATATAGGTCAAAAACCTGTAATGTTGACTTTTGATGATGGCTATAAGGGAGTACATAAAAATGGAACTCCTATATTGGAACATATAGAAGAAAAATATGGTGAGAAGGTAAAGTTTGTTTTGTTTGTTAATCCTAAAACTCTAGGATTTGACAATGGGAAAGATTTACCACATCTCAGTTGTCAAGATTTAAGAGAAGGATATCAAAAAGATTTTTATGATATTCAATCTCATGGATTTACTCATAAAAAATTGACTAAACTTAGCTCTAAAGAATTAGATGTAGAACTGTATTTGGCAAAGTTGGCTTTGAGGAAATGTACTAATGATTTAGATAGAAATAAAATTGTTGCTGCTCATATTGCTTATCCCTTCAGTGCTATTAATAAAAGAGTCGAGAGAAAGTTACCCAAATATCATTTGACTGGATTTATTTATGATGATAATTTCCTGAGAGTCAATTATTTGAAAAATCAGTTCCGTATTTCTCGAATTACTGTTGGTAATCACACATCTCCCTATAAATTAATTAGGTTGGCGAGTCGAGCTTCTACCTTGAAGAAAATTAGTAAGTCGAAAAAGATTTAGAGTTGTTATTTTGTCAGCATTTCCGTGATCGAATGCTCCGCAAACAGATATTAGTAGTCAGCTCTCAGATTTTTATACTGATTTTATGTGAAGTTGCACAGAATTATGAAATTAATTAATTTGTAAGCATTCAGCTATTAGGAGTCAGCCGTCAGCTCCTAGTTTTTTAATGAAAGAAGTAAGCAGTCTTTTAACTTCTACTTTATCAATCATATATCTGAGTTGTCAAACCATATATATTTATGGCTGGAAATTATAGATTTGTCTTAAAAGCTGATAGCAGATATCTGACGGCTGAATGCTTACATTAATTCATCTTTGTTGGGATATTCAGTTAATTTATCCATTCTTTGATTTTCAAAAGTGCTAGATAGGAGAATTATGACTATTATTAGCAATAATTCTCCCAATATTCTCAAGTTTTTTAATCTGGGAAAAAATGACTGATAGAACAACAAAAATTTGGTAATAATGGAGTTGTTATTTCCTCTCCATCTAATAGAGTCGCGACTAAAATTAATCTGGCATTTTCTCGCCGATAAACTTCTACTTGTTTAGTGAAATGATCAACTATCCAATACTCTCTTACTCCCTCTACCGAATATAATTTTAATTTTGCTTCCTTGTCTCGACGCTCATTATTTTTGCCAGGAGATAATACCTCTATTATTAACTCCGGTGCATCTGTAAGATGACCAGCTTCATCTTCAATTTTAGATAGTCTTTCTTTGCTCACCAAAACCACATCTGGGCAAACATTATCTGACTCGGACAAAGATAATACCAGGAGCAATAATAGCTTCTCCTAAATTATTAGATTCTGACCAAATATTAAGTTGCTGAAAAATTTTCCCACAAATTTGTTGGTGTCGGAAGTGGGGTGTTTTGGTAACGAATAATTCTCCATCAATAATTTCATATTTATTGAATTCATTTTGTGGTAATACTTCTAAGTCGTAAATATTCCAACGTATTTTTTGTACTGTTTGATTCATAATAATTAAGGAAGAAGGAAGAATAAAGAAGGAAGAAGGAAGAATAATGTTACAAAATCAGTGGGGATTGCTATCTTGGATAATTGATTATTTTTAGTGGGATTTAAACATTTGGAAAGCTATAAAATAGGCTCAAATTTAGATGAGCAATATTTTCGCATCAAAAAGATATTAACTCTAAATAAGCATTGGTTCTAGCCATTTTCAAGGCATCGACATAGTTCCATTATCTAGACTGACTTTGACACATTTTTCCTACCAGAAAATATCTAAATATAACTACTTCCTTTTTCCTTTAATTTTTGACTTTTTTTTCCGAGTCTTTGATTTGTTCTTTTTATTTTTGGCTCGCTGCTGAACTACTTCCGGTGGCGGACCATAATCTCCATCACTAAAGTATACTCGCTCTACTATATTTTCCGGTTCTACTTCAATCCACAGACGGGCACCTCCAGCTTGACTATTATTAGGTTGATGAGGTTGNTATACTCGCTCTACTATATTTTCCGGTTCTACTTCAATCCACAGACGGGCACCTCCAGCTTGACTATTATTAGGTTGATGAGGTTGATAAACGATTTGGCAAGGTCCTTTTATTTTCAGAGCGTGGCAATAATCCTTTTTATCCCCTACTTTCACAGCAACTGCTGGATGAGAAGTTCCATTATCTCGGTTGTAATCTATAGTCTTTCGTAGAACATGAACAAAAGTATTGGCTGTACGTCTATTTTTGTTCCAAGTACCTTCAGGACCACGGCGACCTGGTATAATTTCCGGCATTCCCCGTTTGTTTAATGGAATCATCCAACGTATCCCATCTTTATAAGCGTCTCGAACACGACCTTCATTCAGTAATGTTCGTAATCTACCTGTGGAAATATTGAGTAGAAATGCCGCTTGTGTTGTAGTAGCTTCTTCTAATTCTGCTTGTGTTGTAGTAGCTTCTTGTAGAGTCATAACTATAACGTCTGGGTTTTTAGATTTTAGAATATTAACGAGTGCTAGTATCAGTCTTAAGGAGTTATGAAAAATTAATTATACATATTTTTAACTCCCCCGGCGAGAAGTCCCGCGCTCTCCTTTCGGGGGAGCGTCGTATGGGAAAGCCGGGCGTTATTTGTGTAGTTTGCCGTTATTTTGGGTATACTAAATATTAGGTAGATATAAAGGTCGATACTATAATGCTACTGAAATACAAGTACAAACTAAAACCACATAAAAGGCAAGCGGTAATTATATCCAATTGGTTAGAGATGTCCAGGAAGCAATATAATTATCGTTTAGCTGAAAGGTTAAACTGGTTTGAAGCAACGCGCACACCAGTGAATGCTTGTCCACTTAATGTTTCAGTAGTACCTGTAGAGCAAATCTACAAAAACATCCCAGAATTTAGAGTACAAACACGGGATGGCAGAAAGAAAGATAGTGATGGTAACCCAATAACCAAAAAAGGAGATCAGCACCAAAATATAGTCAATGGTTACGTTTTGTGGGAAACTGTTCAANGAATGCTTGTCCACTTAATGTTTCAGTAGTACCTGTAGAGCAAATCTACAAAAACATCCCAGAATTTAGAGTACAAACACGGGATGGCAGAAAGAAAGATAGTGATGGTAACCCAATAACCAAAAAAGGAGATCAGCACCAAAATATAGTCAATGGTTACGTTTTGTGGGAAACTGTTCAACTGGCAGACTTAACACAGACTAAAAAACTATTTCCTGAGTATAAGTCCATGCACTCCCAGGTTCTTCAAGATGTTATCCAACGTGTGCAAACCACAATGGATAATTTTACTCAGCCTGATAAAAACGGCAAAACCAGTGGTAGACCAAAATTCAAAGGCAGCCATTACTATAATTCCTTCAGTTATCCTCAGTTATCAAATACCAATATAGTCAAAAATGCTAACGGTCGTTTTTGTATCAACTTACCAAAGATTGGCTTAGTCCCCTTTGTGTACAATCGCCCAATACCATTATGTTTCAAGGTTAAGACGGGTACAGTGATTCGAGAAGCAGATGGTTTATATATCAGCTTCACTATAGAAGATAAAACTGTACCTTTGAGGCGTGTAGAAATTCAACCCACCGAAGAAAATTCATGCATGTATAGATTTAGGATTATTCTACTATGCTGTTACATCTGATGGGGAGTTTGTAGAAGTTCCTAAGTTTTTCAGGTTCTCTGAACATCGTTTGTCTAAACTTCAGGTGAGATTGCCTAACAAACCAAAGCATTCCAAATCTTGGAACATTCTCAAACGAAAGATAGCGAAACTGCACCAACTGATAGCCAGGCAAAGATTAGACTGGCAATTCANGTTAAGACGGGTACAGTGATTCGAGAAGCAGATGGTTTATATATCAGCTTCACTATAGAAGATAAAACTGTACCTTTGAGGCGTGTAGAAATTCAACCCACCGAAGAAAATTCATGCATGTATAGATTTAGGATTATTCTACTATGCTGTTACATCTGATGGGGAGTTTGTAGAAGTTCCTAAGTTTTTCAGGTTCTCTGAACATCGTTTGTCTAAACTTCAGGTGAGATTGCCTAACAAACCAAAGCATTCCAAATCTTGGAAAATTCTCAAACGAAAGATAGCGAAACTGCACCAACTGATAGCCAGGCAAAGATTAGACTGGCAATTCAAATTAGCTTATCATTTGTTTAGTGATTGTCAGGTGATATTTTTAGAAGACTTACAAATAGCTAATTTAGTTCGACGTTGTAAAGCCAAGTTAGGAAGTGATGGTCAGTTTTTACCCAACGGCCAATCAGCAAAATCAGGATTGAATAAGTCTTTGCAAGATGCAGCGTTTGGTCAGTTTGTTCAAGTATTAGAATATGTAGCTTGGAAACTTGGCAAGAGAATCATCAAAGTAGACCCAAAAGGTACATCTCAGCATTGTTGGCAATGTTTGAGCAAAGTCCCTAAAAGCTTATCAGAGCGCTGGCATTCTTGTCCGGAATGTGGACAGGAACTAGATAGGGACTATAACTCGGCACTTCTAATACAGAAAATAGGATTATTATCAACACAGGAGGAGGACATCACTTCTGTAAAAACTGCGGTCAAGGCTTCCTTGGCTGAAGAATCCCGCGCTCTCCCGTAGGGGAGCGTCGGGAGTATGTCAAGATGGAAAAAAACGACTGATAGAACAACAAAAATTTGGTAATAATGGAGTTGTTATTTCCTCTCCATCTAATAGAGTCGCGACTAAAATTAATCTGGCATTTTCTCGCCGATAAACTTCTACTTGTTTAGTGAAACGATTAACTATCCAATACTCTTTTACTCCCTCCACCGAATATAATTTTAATTTTGCTTCCTTGTCTCGACGCTCATTATTTTTGCCAGGAGATAATACCTCTATTATTAACTCTGGTGCATCTGTAAGATGACCAGCTTCATCTTCTATTTGAGATAGTCTTTCTTTACTTACCCAAACCACATCTGGGCAAACATTATCTGACTCAGAAAAGATAATACCAGGAGCAATAATTGTTTCGCCTAAACTATTAGATTCTGACCAAATATTAAGTTGCTGAAAAATTTTCCCACAGATTTGTTGGTGTCGGCGGTGGGGTGTTTTGGTCACAAATAATTCTCCATCAATAATTTCATATTTATTGAATTCATTTTGCGGTAGTACCTCTAAATCGTAAATATTCCAACGTATTTTTTCTACTGTTTGATTCATAATAATTAAGGAAGAAGGAGGAAGGAAGAAGAAATAAAGTAGGAAAGAACAATGGTAAATTTTACTGCCTCAAACGAATTGGAGCAGCTATTTTTAAGTATATCCAATCAAAATGTACCTTTTTGTAGCATTCTTTTTTCAAAGTAGTATTAATTATTCTTACGTTTACTAC
>NZ_LGSU01001212.1 GCF_002260545.1 Hydrocoleum sp. CS-953
GAGTAGGGGAGTAGGGGAGTGGGGGAGTTGTTATTTCAGTTTCAGTTCCTCAAGCAAACCTACTCTGATTAAATTACTAATTTTACTCAAACGTCTTAGTGTTTAGATGAAGAAACTGGCAATAGTGCTACGCACCGCTACGCGATCGCCTTCCTCTATTTTTATTGATGGAATATTTAACTCAAACGTCTTAGTTTTTAGATTTTAGATACATTCAGGATATGGTGATAAGTCAGCAGAAAACTCTAATGTCTCAAAAAAATCTAGGCTAGACAAGGAGAAAAATTTCCTGCGTTTACCAAAGATGGCCTTAAATTCTCAATTTTCCAGGAATGCTAATGATCAGAGGGCGTCAATATAAAGAAGGTGAAAAAAATTTCCGAAGGAAGAATCTTAGGGGTCTATCTTTCAAGGGGGAAAATTTATCTGGAGCAGATTTTAGTGGCGCGGATATTCGAGGTACTAATTTTCGGGGAGCAAATCTAACGGGGGCTAAGTTTTGTGGAGCTAAGGGGGGGCTGCAAAAACGTTGGGTAGTGGTTTTGCTTATCGTTGTATTTATTCTGGCAGGGATATCAGGTTTTTTTAGTGCATTTACTGGATACTTGATATCACTAATATTTGATAACTCTAGCTTAGAGTTTCAAGTTCTTGGTTGGGCAACCTTGATTGTAGCTATTTTTTTCTGGATAGTAGTTATTAGTAGGGGCATTATAGCAGCTTTTGGAGCCTTCGCCATCACCGTCGCCTTTGCTGGAGCCTTCGCCGTCGCCTTCGCTGGAGCCATCGTCCCCGTTGCCTTCGCCATCACCTACGCTGGAGCCATCGCCGTCGTCGGAGCCATCGCCGTCGCCATCCCCGTCGCCTTCGCTGTCCCTGTCGCCGGAGCCATCGCCGTCCCCGTCCCCGTCGCCTTCGCCGTCCCTGTCGCCGGAGCCATCGCCGTCCCCGTCCCCGTCGCCATCCCTGGAGCCGTAGTCACAACATTTTTAAGTGCTTACGTTGCTTACCGAGCAATCAAAGGTGACGAAAAACACGCCTTAATTCGTAATCTAGCTATTGCCTTTGCTGCTACGGGTGGCACTTGCTTTCGAGAAGCAGACTTAACCGATGCCGACTTTTCTCAAGCTACTCTCAAAAGTACAGACTTCCGAAAAGCAACTCTTACTCGCACCTGTTTCCGAGATACCAAAAAACTCGATCGAGTAAGACCAGAAAAAACCTATCTGCAGGAAGCCAAAGTCAGAGAGTTAGTCAAAACAGGTCAAGGGCAAGATAAAAACTTTGATCGCCTCGACCTAAGAGGTATTAATTTAAAAGAAGCTAACCTACAAGATGCTAGCTTTATCGGCACAGACTTAAATCGCGCCAACCTACAAAACGCTAATTTATCTAGAGCTAGATTAGTTCAAACTTTACTAGAAGGAGCAAATTTAACCAGAGCAACTTTAACAGGAGCTTGTGTAGAAGATTGGGGAATTAGTAATACAACTAAACTAATTGAAATTGACTGTAATTATATTTTTCTGAAATCTCCTGAACATGAACGTCGCCCTGCTGACCTAGAGAAAAATTTTGAACCTGGTGAGTTTGNAATTTATCTAGAGCTAGATTAGTTCAAACTTTACTAGAAGGAGCAAATTTAACCAGAGCAACTTTAACAGGAGCTTGTGTAGAAGATTGGGGAATTAGTAATACAACTAAACTAATTGAAATTGACTGTAATTATATTTTTCTGAAATCTCCTGAACATGAACGTCGCCCTGCTGACCTAGAGAAAAATTTTGAACCTGGTGAGTTTGCTAAACTGGCTCAGAAAATTCCCAATACTGTCGATTTAATTTTCAAAGATGGTATTGACTGGCAGACTTTTCTGAAAACTTTTCAAGAACTTCGAGTAGAAAGTGGCACAGAAGAATTACCAGTCATCCAAACAATAGAAAATAAAGGTGACGGTGCTTTTGTGATTCGTGTCAAAGTTCCCGATCAAATTGATGAAGCTGAATATGAGCGTAAATTCTGGGAAAAATATAAACCAAAGTTAAAAGCAAAAAAGAAGGAAATTAAGCTTTTAAGGGAACAAGTAGAAAAAAAAGACAGTATAATAGAAAGTATGATAGAAAAAAAAGACAACATAATAATGGATATTGGAAAAACAATGGCAAAAGAACAAGGTAGTAAAAATGACTTTAGCGGTGCAAAAATCGTGGGAGACATAGTAGACGGAGATAAAAAAGCTGGTAGAGATCAAATAGGCGGAACCTTCAACGACAATTCAACAAACGAAACAAAACCAAACCTGGTTGAAACTGCTAAAGAAATTCAGGAATTACTCAAACAATTAGAACAATCAAACTCTACAGAAACTACAGCAGGTCAAATGACAGTTGCTGCTCAAGCTATAGAAATTATGGAAAATGACCCCACATTAAAACAACGAGTAATAGGAGTATTAAAATCAGCAGGAACAGAAGCATTCAAAGAAGCTCTTGATAATCCAGTTGCTAATGTTTTAGTTGCAGCTTTTCAAGGTTGGATTGAACCCTAAAATCAGTTATCATTTATCAGTTGTCAAGTCTTATTAGAAAATCAACAACTTAAACTATTAGTTTTCGAGCAACTTCACGAGGTAATCTTCAAATGGACAACTTAGAGTTTGTAACAAAATATTAATTATCTATCTAAAGCGCTCAAAAAGCAATAAATCGTGCTAAGATTGAAAAAAATCAATATTTCAGATGAAATATGTCAGACCCAAAGAAGCAGCCTCCATCCTTGGAGTTGCAGTCTCAAGTCTCAGACGATGGGAAGAAGAAGGCAAAATTAAAGCAATCAAAACCCCGTCAGGGCACAGGCGGTACTCAATCGAAGAAATCGAACAAGCAGCAGGTTTGCCCAGGACAATTACCACTGTTTGTTATGCGAGAGTCTCAAGCCATTCCCAACGAGACGATATTGAGGGACAAATTGAACTACTGCTCTCAAGATTCCCAGAATCAGAGATCGTATCAGAAATTGGCAGCGGACTTAATTTTAAGCGGAAGCGATTCCTCTCCATTTTGGACAGAATTTGCACAGGTGATATCAAACGCCTTGTCGTTGCCCACCCAGACAGACTTGTTAGATTCGGATTTGAATTGGTTAAGTGGTTATGCGAACGTAATGGATGCGAACTCTTGGTTCTCAATGAAAGCAAACAATCTCCAGAACAAGAACTCGTTCAAGATATGTTGTCCATCATCCACTGTTTCAGTTCGCGGCTTTATGGGTTGCGAAGATACAAAAAAGAAATCAGCGACAAAGTACGGGAAAAACCCATACAAAAAGAGCCAAAAAGTTCAGCCAAATAGTGTTTTCAAAGTTCCAGTTTGGCCTAGCATTGAACTGCATAAAATCTGGAAGCAATGGCTGGCTGCTTATCGTTGGGTTTACAATCAGTGCGTTGAGTTTTTTAATCGTCAAAGAACTTTGCCAAAAGGAAAATCTTTAGACCAAGTAATTCAAAGCAAACAAACTCTACTTGAGAATGAATGGACTAAATGTTTAGGCAAAACCAGACAAGAAGCTGTCTGTGAAGCTGAACTTGCGTATAAACAAGCTCAGGCTGCTAACAACAGTCCCAACTTTCAATTGCGTTATCGTTCTTGTCGAAATAAATCCCAAGTAATTCAATTTAAAAACGATGCTTATCGGAATGGAACTTGGTTTCCTAAAAAAGTAAAAGGTATGCTTTTTTGTACTGCGATTGGATATCAAGTACCTCGTAATTGTGATTATGGAACTGAGCTGGTTTATCAACGAGGACAATGGTTTGCTTGCTTTCCTCAATACATTGAGCCAACGACTACTGGTTCCGATCAAGTTATTGCATTAGACCCTGGAAATAGAGCATTTTTAACTGGCTATGATGGTGAAAACGTTTTAGAAATTGGCAAGGGAGATATCGGGCGAATTAACCGTTTATGCTCGCACCTTGATAATTTATTAAGTCGTGCCGCACTATCAAAAAACAAACGGCAACATTATCAAATGCGCAAGGCAGCAACTAGAATGAGAAATCGCATTCAATATCTGGTAAAGGATTTGCATAACAAGGTAGCTTCAGTATTAGTTAATAGCTATAAGTTAATTTTTCTGCCTACTTATGAAACCTCTCAAATGGTGCTGAAGTCAACCAGAAAAATTAACCGCAAATCTGTCAGAAATATGCTCTCGTGGAGTCATGGAAAGTTTGCTGATTACCTACAACATAAGGCAGCTCGCTCATGTGTTTTAGTAGTTCGTTGTAATGAAGCTTATACTTCTAAGACTTGTACAAACTGCGGTCACGTTCATAAGAACTTGGGTGGTTCCAAGATTTATAAATGTCCTCAATGTGGTCATATAATTGCACGGGATATCAATGGCGCTCGCAACATAATGTTGAGAGCTTTGCAGGCTACTGCCTTCACTGTTGTCAATGATTCTATTGTCGTCAGTGATGCCATACCTACTGGAGCGCTTTAAGAATATTTAAGCGTTTTGATGAGGTTAAAAGTAGCACAACGTACAGGCAATACTTTTATTCATGTTTTGCGAAAAGAAATTGACCATAACCGAGACCACGGTACATCCTATCCTGCAATATCCGTCAAGCAAGGAAATCGTAATGACCGTTGTCACGAAGCAGAAATTAAAGGAAATTGCAAAATTGTTGATCGCCCTCATACACCAAATCGCAGTCAGGCAGGTGGCGCGCGTCTTTGGATTGAGGTTGAGCCGGACGTGGAAATTGTGCGTAAGTTTTTCCGAACTACAGAGTTGGATGAAGATGAATTGTTGAATCCTGACCCTCCTGAATTAAACCTAGTTACTACAATTCAAACAACCCCACCTCTAAAAGAAACTTCTGTTTCTAGAGTGACTTAAAGATTTCAACTTCGACTACTAGAACTCTACAACACAAAACCCATTGACTCTAATACTTCCCTAAGTCGCTTTGCTTCAATAGGGTTATATTTNAACTACAGAGTTGGATGAAGATGAATTGTTGAATCCTGACCCTCCTGAATTAAACCTAGTTACTACAATTCAAACAACCCCACCTCTAAAAGAAACTTCTGTTTCTAGAGTGACTTAAAGATTTCAACTTCGACTACTAGAACTCTACAACACAAAACCCATTGACTCTAATACTTCCCTAAGTCGCTTTGCTTCAATAGGGTTATATTTGTCGTGCAAACTAATTGCCTTTCCAAATACCTCTAAACTTTCTGGTACTTGACCAACTTTCAACAATACAACTCCCAAATTTTGATAAGCTTCTGCATAGTCAGCATCAAGTTGAATTGCCTTTTGATAGGAGGCGATCGCTTCGGTAAACCAACCCATTTCTTTCAATATCATTCCTCGGTTATAGTGACCGACTTTAAAATTAGGGTCTATCTGTAAAGCAATTTCATAGTTAGTTTTGGCTTTCTCTAAATTTCCCTCTTCTTTCAGCAAACTACCTAAATTATTGTATGCTCCTAATTTCAATTTAGGCAAAATATTTAATTCTGTTGCTATTTGATAATGACGCTTTGCCATTTCTGTTTCTTGCTTTTGTCGATAAGCAATTCCTAAGTGGTAATGCAGCTCATACAAAACTGTTTTATCTACCTCTGAATCTTGGAAACCTCGAAACAATAATTCCATCCCTTTTTCTCNCTACCTAAATTATTGTATGCTCCTAATTTCAATTTAGGCAAAATATTTAATTCTGTTGCTATTTGATAATGACGCTTTGCCATTTCTGTTTCTTGCTTTTGTCGATAAGCAATTCCTAAGTGGTAATGCAGCTCATACAAAACTGTTTTATCTACCTCTGAATCTTGGAAACCTCGAAACAATAATTCCATCCCTTTTTCTCTTTCACCAACTTCTATATATAAAGCTCCCAACTTACTACAAACATAAGCATCATTAGGATTATCGCTGAGAAAACTTTCCATCGCTGCCTTTGCTCTTTCCAGTTTATTTTTAGAAGTAATTTCTCCCTTTTGATAACCCTCATGTAAAACTGCTATTTCTGGCAACGAAGCAATTTGCCAATCAGATTCTTTGGCTAAAATCTCAGAAATACTATCATCAACTATGGCATGATAAGGTCGGGAAAATTTTATATCTGGATGATTTCTAAAGAGACGAGAAACTAAAGAATAGGGAGATTGTTGCGCCCCTATTTCCTCTCTGACTAAATTAATTAAAATGTGGCGATCGCTCTGAATAGCTTCTCTAATATGTGGAGCTATTTTTGGTGAGAGATATTCATCAGCATCTAATACTAAAACCCAGTCACCTGTGACATATTTCAAAGATTCATTTCTTGCTGCTGCAAAATCATTACACCATTCAAAATAATGTACTTTTGCACCAAATTCTTGAGCTATTTCTGGAGTTTTGTCTGTTGAACCAGTATCCAAAACAACCATTTCATCGACTACATTTTTCACACTTGCCAAACATCGTGGCAAATTTTTTTCCTCATTTTTAACAATAATGCAAAAAGTTAAATTCATATTAGGGATTAGGGAGTAGGGAGTAGGGAATAGGGAGTTGAATATTTATAATTCAAATATTAGGGAGTAGGGAAGGGAGTTGAATATTTATAATTCATATCTAGATTATGCAAACCTTATAATACCATTGAGTTAATAATTTTTGAGACAAACAGATGAATTTTTGTTTTATTTGAACCGTATTATATAGAATCCGGGTAATTAGTTATCGTATTGCGGAGGAGTCAGGAGGCGCGGAGTTAGGAGAAATATTGGATTTGAAATATTAAATTATATAATTCCTATTCAATAGAAAACTTGTCTTAATGAAGAAGTAGTTTTGCAATTACTGTATAACCGGATTTTATATTAGGCAACAAGATTAAATCTGCTTNTTATATAATTCCTATTCAATAGAAAACTTGTCTTAATGAAGAAGTAGTTTTGCAATTACTGTATAACCGGATTTTATATTAGGCAACAAGATTAAATCTGCTTATCAATTCAATCAAGAGGTACTTTTTCGCACCTCTTTTCCCAATTTCATTAACTAGATTATTAACAGTAGTACAAAGCTGGAACTTATCCTAAAAATATTTCAAATATTGCAATACGCAAATAGGCTAGTGGTACTTAGACATTTTTTTGCACAAAAACTGCTTGTTTGCGGAGCATTCCGGAGGAAAAAACAGTCTAGACAAGGGAATTACGTCAATGCCTTAAAAATCCCTAAAACCCTTGGTAATAAAGGATTTAGACTTTTTCGGCGTAAAAACCTCTCCCTGTATATATTTGAGCTGATTTTTTGCTGCTATTTTGTGTAAGTCCCGCTAGAAGATTTATAAATGCTCAACCTCATTCAGGGATTACTTCTGATACGAAATCAGGTTATTAAAAGTACCTTTTTCAAAATTCTCTCTAACCATCTCCCTATCTCCCCACCTCCCCAAAAGGGTACTCTATAAACCGGAGCAAGTATTACTTCATTAAAAAACCCATTCATAAACGTAGTTAGGAATGGGGTTAATCCACATATTCCCAATAAATGGTATAACGCTAATTAATTACTGAGGTAGAATTACTGTATCAATTACATGAATTACACCATTACTTGCAGGTACGTCTGCTTTAACTACTTTAGCTTTTCCAACTTTAACGCCTGCATCAGAAACTTTAACGTTAACTTTGCTACCTTCAACAGTTTTTACCATTCCAGATTCTAAGTCTCCAGACATTACCTTACCAGGAACTACATGATAAGTCAGAATTTGTACCAGTTTATCCTTGTTTTCTGGCATTAATAACTTGTCTAATGTTCCTTCTGGTAAAGCTGCAAATGCTTCATCAGTAGGTGCGAATACTGTAAATGGACCATCTCCTTGAAGCACTTCTACTAAACCAGCAGCTTTTAATGCAGCAGCTAAAGTATTGAATTGACCAGCAGAGCAGCAGTTGCCACAATATCCTTGGAGTGAGAGTCAGCAATTTGTAGAGGTTGGTTAACTAC
>NZ_LGSU01001213.1 GCF_002260545.1 Hydrocoleum sp. CS-953
CGTTTGCGTAGCATTCCGATAGGAAAGTTGTGCGGAACGCTAAACAGTTATCAGTGAACCTCCTACTTTATTCGGAGGCTTGAAATACTGAGTTAAATATTTTTTTCATTCCCTTAAAAGGGCAGGCTTTGAACCTCATTTTTTGGGAAATATTTTTGTTTTTTTCCCCTATCCTACTTTCCATATTCTCTACCCCCTAAAACCATCTAAAATTATTTTTGTTAAGACACCTCCTACAAGTAATACTGGTGTTAACCAATCACCTAATTTTACATATAAAGTCTGAGTCTTTCGTCGATAAATTGTGGTTGTATAAGTCTCATAAGTATTAATTCCAGATAGCCAAATTGTTCTGCCGTGGGGGTCTACAATTCCAGAATAACCTGTATTAGTTGCTCGTACTGTCCATCTATCATTTTCTATTGCCCGCATTACATCTTGAGCATGATGTTGAGCTGGCATTATAGAACTATAATGAGCGTTATTAGCAGCAGTTAAAATAAATTCTCCCCCTGCTAATGTTTGTCTTTGAAATACTTCCGAAAAAGCTGAATCATAACAAATTCCAACTATGGCTTTGCCAAAGGGTGTATCAAATATTTGGTTGGTTTTTCCAGGTACTAAATGAGCATCTAAAGGCGAGAGTCTATCTATCAGTTTGCCTAACACTTCATTAAAGGGAATATATTCTCCTAGAGGTACTAATTTAATTTTGTCATAACGGCTGAATATTTCACCTCTACTATCAATAGTAAATAAGCTATTTGTCAGATTATTCTCTTGTTTGCCATAACCTCCTACCCAAGCTACTACTCCTTTCTCTAAAATTGCTTGATAAAAGGAACTAAATCTACGATTATTTTGATTCATCCACAAAAAAGGTAAAGCTGTTTCTGGAGTTAAGACAGCATCAACTTTTTGGTCTGCTAATTTTTTATATCCTTGAGTGTAACCTTCTAAAGCACGATACCAACCTGTGGAATTAAGCTTAATTTCATTGGGAATATTTCCTTGAATAATTCCAACTTTTAAAGCTGCTTGTGGTTCTGGATTTAAAGGAGTATTATATAGATTAAACCCTATGATGTGGAAAAATATTAAAGTTATTATGGGAAGGAAGAAGTAAGAAGGAAGAAGGAAGAAGGAAGAATTGATAAATAGGTTAAATTGATCTGAATTATTTCGTTTTTGCCAAAATTTAATTTGTTGTAAATTTTCTAGATTTTGCTGTAATTTTGCTTTAATAAAAGCTTCCCCAAATAAAGCATTTACTGTGACAATAGCTGCTGTAATTGTAATTGGTCCGGATAATTGACTAAGGTGCAAAATTACTAAATTATGGTTGCTCTGAGTAAAAGCTAAAGACGTCCACCAAAGGTTTCCTAAACTCCAGATTTTCTCTAAACAACACCATAAAGTTATACCTAATAAAATTCTGGCAAATGAGAATATTTTATCTGAGAAAGATAGACGGGTTAAAAATCCAAATAAAATTGCCCAAATAGCAACTAAAATTGCTCCCCAAAGGGTGATAAAAATCCAACAAAATAGAGCGATCGCTAGACTAGCTAACCAAGGAATTCCTAACCAAGTCATCGGATGAATTCCGGTTATCCAAAACAAGGCAAAACCATGATAACCTATTCCCCAAATTAAACCTAATAAAAATCTGTCTAGGGGTTTTTCTTGTTGAATTACTAATATCCAGAGAGGAGCTAAAGCTACCCATCCAAGAAACCATGCACCTATTGGTGCTGTGGTCATTCCCATTAAAATGCCACTAATAAATGTTATAAATAAATAGGTCATTTCAGTTATTAAGTAAGAAGTAATATAAAATCCGCTTGCTACGGTTCCCGATAAATCAGAGTAACAAGAAACCGGGTTTGTGGGAGGTAGATGTTAATATGCTGGAGCATTTAAAACAAACCCGGTTTCTATGCTTTTTGAACCGATAGTACCGGATTTTATCTAAGAAGTAAGAAGTAGGAAGGAAACTTAAATTTCTTTACTTTACAGAAGATGTATATTGCTCAATATTTGTAATTATTCAACAGTTATTTATTAGCTTTCAGTTATTAATTTATTCTTTTTGAAAGAAGAGGTATAATTTAAAAATTGAGAAAAAAATTGAAGTTACTTTCAAAGCNCCACTTTTAAATAAAACATGTCCGAAAAGTAATTATTCAACAGTTATTTATTAGCTTTCAGTTATTAATTTATTCTTTTTGAAAGAAGAGGTATAATTTAAAAATTGAGAAAAAAATTGAAGTTACTTTCAAAGCAGATTAGCTCACCTTTTTTCAAGGAAGCAAGAAGAAGGAAGAAGGAAGAAGGAAGGAAGAAGCAGACAAAATACTGAAATTTTCTTGTGATTAAAATATTTTACAGAAGATGTATCTTCCTCGCTATTTGTAATCATTCAGGAGTCATATCTTATATCAAGTATCACTAATTAGCCATAATAAATCAGCTATCTTNACAAAATACTGAAATTTTCTTGTGATTAAAATATTTTACAGAAGATGTATCTTCCTCGCTATTTGTAATCATTCAGGAGTCATATCTTATATCAAGTATCACTAATTAGCCATAATAAATCAGCTATCTTTAGTCATCTAAAGATGACTAAATTATCTATAATATCTTTTTGTATTGTGGTTAATTAATGCAACCTGATATTAGCTGTTATAATTAATTAACTTTCTTCCTCTTCCTTCTTCCTTCTTCCTTCTAATATTTACATTTTTTGTCTGATTTCCAAGTTTTAATTAACTGAGAAATAGTTGTTGCTAACTCAAAGTATAATTAGGTTAATCCACCTACATCATAGGTTGTCAAATTTATCATCACTTTATTGTAGGAAATAGCAATATCTGGATGATGATTTGCTGTTTCTGCTGGCGTGACTAAACAATTGACAAAATTTATGGCTTCAACAAAGTTTTGAAATTGATGAGTGTAGGATAATTGATTATCTTTTATTTGCCAATTTTGTAAGTCTTGTAAGCGTCGCTAAATTTCTGGTTCATTTAACATTTTTATCTGATAAATATCAGTTTCTTGCACTAAGAATAAGGACGAATGAAATTCCATAAATTAATTAGAATAATCCGCGTTTATGTTGTAATATTTTATCGTGGATGCTTGGTTTCCAAACCAAAATATAAATAGGATTTGGAAACCAAACCCCTACAGTTGTCTCGCAAATAATTTATGATTTATATATCAGTTAATAGTTAACGGTATCTCCTCCAATAGGGATGCTTTAAATACTGAATTTTCTTTTTTTATTCTCTTTAAAAGACTAGACCTGATTTTCTAGTTAAGCTAGTAGTTTTGCTTTAGCACATAAAGATGTGCCTAAGCGCTAAAGCGCAACTACAAACAAATATTTCAAGGTAGTAGTTTTGTTTTAGTACAAAAGATGTCTCTAAGCACTAAAGCGCAACTACAAAGAAATATTTATTCTTCTTCCATATCTTCCTCTGTTTCTTCTCCTTCTATTTCCATTATTTCTTCTTCTTCTATTTCTGTTGTTTCTTCATTTTCCGTTGCCGGAACTAAAGCAACTTCTGCTATAGCATCCGCATCATCAAGTCTTTGTACCCTCACCCCTGTAGCACTACGAGATTGAATAGAAATAGCATCTATTGCTTGACGAATAATAATTCCTTTTCCAGTAATTATCATCAATTCTTCTGCCTCATTTACTACTCGTAAAGCAGCTACTTGGTCTTGTTTCTTTTTCTTCTGTTTAAACTTAGTAGCAATACGACCTTTTCCACCTCGGTTTTGTAAAGTAAATTGAGAAACTGGCACTCTCTTTCCATAACCATTTGTAGTAATTACTAATACCCAAGGTCCCATATCATTACCACCAGAAGTTTCATCAGTTTCTCCCTCTTCCATTTCCTCAGTTTCTATTTCCAATTCTTCCTCTTCTAATTCCAAATTATCTTCATCTATATCGGCAATTATTTCAACTACTGAACTCGGTAAAATATCCATACTAATTAACTCATCACCTTTGATAAGTTTCATAGATTTTACCCCTCTAGTATTTCGACCTAAAGGACGCAATTGTTTATCATCTGTTCTGAAGTGAATTGCCATGCCAGAACTAGAACCAATAATTACACTATCTTCAACTCTAGCTCTTCTTACCCATCTTAAACTATCTCCTTCTGACAAAGAAATAGCGATTAATCCATTAGAACGAATATTAGCAAATGCGGATAAAGCTGTTTTCTTTATATATCCACCCTTAGTCAACATGACTAAATATTCCTCATCAGTAAATTCCGAAACAGGTACAATAGAAGTAACTTTTTCATCTCTAGGAATTGGTAACATTTGCACTATTGGTACTCCCCGCGCGACACGAGAACCAATAGGAATTTGATAAGCATTTAGACAGTAAACCACACCCCTTTGACTAAAGAATAAAATACTGTCATGGTCATAACAACTGAGAAAATGTTCGACTACATCATCTTCTTTCATTTTAGTGCCAGCTTTACCTCTAGTTGCTCGACTTTGAGCCTCAAAAGAATTAATCGGCATCCTTTTAATATAGCCTTGTTCTGTTAATAAAATAATTGCTTTTTCATTAGCAATTAAATCTGTATCATCTAGTTCTCCTTCTGCTAATTCAATGACAGTTCGTCTCGGAGTTGCATGACGTTCTTTAATTTCTAAAGCTTCATTTTCGATAATTTCTAAAATCCGTTCCCGTTTAGCTAATATATCTTGTAAGTCAGCAATTTTTAATAGTAATTCTTCATGTTCTTTTTCAATTTTTTGAGCTTCTAATGCCGTTAATCTTCTTAACTGCATTTGTAAAATTGCATCGGATTGAACTTCAGATAAACCATAATTTTCCATTAATTCTTGTTTGGCAGTAGGAGTATCAGCAGCACTACGAATTAATTGGATAATTTCATCTAAATTATCTAAAGCAATTAGTAAACCCTGTAATAAATGGTCTCTTTCTTCAGCTTTTCTTAGTTCATATTCTGTTCTTCTAGTAATAGTTTCAACCCGAAACTCTAGGAAAACTTCCAGATATTTTTTCAGAGTTAATAACTGAGGTTCGGAATTTACCAGTCCTAAAATATTAGCTCCGAAATTTGCTTGTAGGGGAGTTTGTTTGTAGAGGTTATTAAGTACAACTCTCGGATAAGCATCTCGTTTAAGTTCTATAACAATGCGCATTCCGTTACGATCGCTCTCATCTCGAATATCAGAAATACCATCAATTTTTTTGTCATTAACCAGTTCGGCAATTTTTTCAATTAATGCTGCTTTGTTAGTTTGGTATGGTAACTCGGTGACAATAATAGCTTCCTTGTCAGGACGACCGCGATGTTCAATGGTTTCTATGTTAGCGACACCCCGCATTGTGATGGAACCGCGACCGAGGGTGTAAGCATCCCGAATACCAGATTTACCTAAAATTTGAGCGCCTGTAGGAAAATCAGGTCCGGGAATATAGTGCATTAATTCGTTTTCAGTTATTTCTGAGTTATGAATTAGTGCAACCAAACCATCAATCAATTCTCCCAAATTATGGGGAGGAATATTAGTTGCCATTCCCACTGCAATTCCAGAGGAACCATTAAGGAATAGTTGGGGAACACGAGAAGGGAGAACCAAAGGTTCTTGTTGAGAACCATCAAAGTTATCAGCAAAATCTACTGTTTCTGCATCAATATCCCGTAGCATAGCATCGCTCGTCAGCAGTTGCAGACGACATTCCGTGTAACGCATCGCAGCAGGGGGGTCATTGTCTACAGAACCAAAGTTACCGTGACCGTGGATCAGTGGCGATCGCATTGAGAAATCTTGAGCCATGCGTACCAAAGCATCGTAAACTGCCGTATCGCCGTGGGGGTGGTACTTACCCAGAACCTCCCCCACAACACGAGCGCATTTTCGGAAAGGGCGGTCTGGAGTTAAACCTAATTCGTGCATAGCATAAAGTATACGACGATGCACGGGTTTGAGACCATCTTTAGCGTCTGGCAATGCCCGACCTACAATAACGCTCATGGCATATTCTAGGTATGATTGGGACATTTCATTCCGCAGATCGGTTGGTACAATTCGTGACTCAGCAGTAGTCATATAATGAAAAACTCCATTAAATTTAGAATTAAAGGAAGCAGTCAGCGTTCAGCACTCAGCAATCAGCAGAGTTTTTTTGAGACACTCTCGTTTCGGAGAATTCCGTCAGGAAAGGAGATTTAAACTCCTCCTCAAATCCAGCTTATAGAAGTCTGGGATTTTAACCCAGAGCTATAAAAGCTGATAGCTGATAGCTAATAGCTGATAGCTAGTTAACTAACAACAAATCACCAAAAATCGGATAAAATCCGATTAACTTTGGTATGATTAAAAAAATATGCTGTTTATATCTAAAATTATAGCACGTTTTGTCTGAATATTTTGCTAAAATAAATGGAAAATAGAGAGATATTTTTAGTTGAATGAAAAGTTAAAATATTGGTATAATTTTAATTAACTAGCTATCAGCTTTTTAACCCAAGCTCAAAAAAATAATCTTGCTAAATGCTGACTCCTGAAAGCTGACAGCTTTTTTTAAGTTTTAGTCAGTTGGAAAACCTATAATATTGATATTTGTAATATGGTTTCTGTTATTTATTCCGATGAATTTCTCGAACACAAAACTGGTATGCTACACCCAGAGCGACCAGAACGTTTAACTGCAATTGTGACAGCTCTCAATACTTTTCCTGACAATGGCCAACTCCAATGGCAGTCACCTACTCCTGTAGAAAACCGCGCTCCATCATTGATGACACTACTAGAAAAAGTTCATTCTCCTAGTCATATTCAAGCAGTAGCAGAAATAGCTAATACTGGTGGCGGTTATCTAGACGGGGATACACCAGTTTCTGCTAAAAGTTATGATATAGCATTGTTAGCAGTAAGTGCTTGGTTAGATGGGGTTGATTTAGTCTTGGGAAATGGGAAACCAGCATTTGTCTTGGCAAGACCCCCCGGGCATCATGCTGAAAGTAGACGGGGTATGGGATTTTGCTTATTTTCCAATGCAGCGATCGCCGCTCATTACGCCCNTTATCTAGACGGGGATACACCAGTTTCTGCTAAAAGTTATGATATAGCATTGTTAGCAGTAAGTGCTTGGTTAGATGGGGTTGATTTAGTCTTGGGAAATGGGAAACCAGCATTTGTCTTGGCAAGACCCCCCGGGCATCATGCTGAAAGTAGACGGGGTATGGGATTTTGCTTATTTTCCAATGCAGCGATCGCCGCTCATTACGCCCTAGAAAAAGCAGACATTAACAAAGTTGCCATTCTCGACTGGGATGTACATCATGGTAATGGCACCCAGGAAATTGTAGAAACTAATGAAAATATAGCCTACTGTTCTTTGCATCAATCTCCCTGTTATCCAGGAACAGGATATGCTGATGAACATGGTTCCTACAATAACGTACTAAATTTACCCATGTCACCAGGTAGTACAATGGCTATTTATCAACCAACTTTCGAGCAAAAAGTCGTACCCTTTTTAGCTAACTTTCAACCAGATTTATTGATTGTTAGTGCTGGTTACGATGCCAACCACGACGACCCATTAGCAGGTATTTCTCTACAACCAAAAGACTATGGATTATTTACAGAATATTGTTTACAAATAACCCACAAAATATTATTTGGTTTAGAAGGAGGTTATGACTTACCTAGTTTATCTCAGTCAGTATTAGCAACAATTGAACCTTGTCTTCAAGTCAGTTGATATGCTCCCGAATTGCGCTAATGCGACAAAGCGATACAGGAAAATTAAATTTGAGGATATTCTCTACTCCCCACTCCCTTTTTTACTGTAACTATTTCTACAGCGTATTTCATATCAGTGAGGTATACTCCTAATGGGCAATATCCACGCCGAAAAAAGACTTGATCGTTAATATTTGTATCGCATGGCGCATATACCTCGAACCTGCTAAATTTGGTATTATATTATATAGAATCCGGTTGAACAG
>NZ_LGSU01001214.1 GCF_002260545.1 Hydrocoleum sp. CS-953
ATTTATATCATAGTCTTTACCTGCAAGAAACCCTTCCCGATAACACTTTCGTTGCTGGTTTAGATCAAAATAACTGCTAATAATCCAAACTTTAGTCTTCTTCTTGATTAATCCATCGTTACCAATAAAATCTTGAGATGATATGTTCCCAGATATTCCGATCTTACCATCATTTTTGTCCCTATTTAACTGAAGTTCATTTGCTGTTAGGACAATTTTCATTTCTCCTAGGAAGGGGTATTTTTTACATTCCTCAATATTAAAGGAATATTTAAGTTGATTCTCAATTAGTTTATTAAGGCACTTTTCTGTTTGAGATAAATGATCGAATTTTTCTTGAGAGATGATTTTATTTGAATTTACACCTATTATTGCTCCATAGCTAGCAAAACCCATTCCAAAAGCAGCAACAATTGTTCCCAAATAGGTTATAATTGGATATTTTTGAACAATTTCTATTACCTTTGATAACGCATTCGATTCTTGGCGTTCTGTTTCTGGATCGTTAGACTCACTCATAATAATTAAACTCCGGAAACTATCCGATACTTACTTATTACCTAGTTCTAGTATCAAACCCGGATATTTACTTAATGACTATAATTAATTACCAGTAAAAAAAATACACAATTATTCATTATTAAATTACTGCATCCCTTAACCCTTTTTTTCACAACCAACTAGCAAACTCGGTGGTAAAGCGATCGCCTAAAATAGCATCCCGAATACGTTGAGTAAACCTAATTAATTCTGTAACATTATGCAGCGACAAAAGAGTAAAACCCAAAGCTTCCTTTGCTCTAACCAAATGAGCAAGATAAGCGCGACTAAAATTTTGACAACAATAACAAGGACAAGACTCATCTAGTGGCCTAAAATCTTCTCTAAACTTAGCATTCTTCAAATTCCATCGCTCACCCTTAACCAATGCTGCTCCATGTCGCCCCAAACGAGTCGGAATTACACAGTCAAATAAATCTATACCCGCAGCGATCGCCCGTACCATTTCCCTATGAGTGCCAACACCCATCAAATAACGAGGTTTATCCTCCGGTAATAAAGGAGTTGTCACCTTCACAATATTATCTATTAACTCGCCAGGTTCTCCCACACTTACCCCACCAATAGCATAACCAGGCAAATCCAAATCTACCAACTGCTTCGCTGCCCTAGAACGCAGATCGCCATAAACACCACCTTGAACAATACCAAACAAAGCTTGATCCTGACGTTGATGAGCCTCCATACAACGCTGCAACCATCGATAAGTGCGATTTGTTGCCAACTCCACCTCTTCCCGACTCGCTGGGTAAGGAGGACACTCATCAAAAGCCATAATCACATCCGCTCCTAATTCGTTCTGAATTTGGATCGAACGTTCTGGAGTCAAATCAATCATACTACCATCACGAGGCGAGCGAAACTTAACTCCTGCTTCGCTAATAGTTCGGATGTCTCCCAAACTAAATACTTGGAAACCTCCAGAGTCAGTTAATATTGGCCCATTCCAAGCCATGAATTTATGTAAGCCACCAGCACCAGCGACTATACTTTCTCCCGGTTGCAAATGAAGATGATAAGTATTTGCCAATATCATCTGCGCACCCGCTGCCTCTAACTGAGCAGGTGTCAGAGTTTTCACATTGGCCAAAGTCCCCACAGGCATAAATCTAGGTGTATCTATATTGCCATGAGGAGTCGAAAAAACACCAGCACGAGCTTTTGTATAGCTACAAACAGCCTGAGAATGAAAGGAAAAGTTTTGGGACATGGGATAGTATAGCGCTACGGGCAAGTCAAAAGTCAGAAGTTATAAATAACTGAGTTTGAGCATTTATAAATGTCTGCGCCCTATTTTGGGTATTGGTATTATACAGTTTTTCGGAAGTCATGCATCATCTAGACCCCACGTTGCTGACACCCACAAGATAACCCTTGGTAAGACAGTCAAAGGTCTAAAGTTAAAAGTAAAATTTTATATACTAAAAACTTTGACTCGCTCAGTAATTCGAGGTAATTATTTCACATTTTAAAGTGAATTAATATAAATTTTGGTAACTCAAACATTTTACCTTTTAACTTAAAATGGACAATCATCATCATCCACCTGCACATCCCAATTAGAGGACAAAACTTGATCCATCACTGCATCAAAAGCTGCAGCATTAATATTTCTGCTAGTTTCTTCTTGCATGGGGTTTGACAGGGGAATTAGTCTTAACTGGCGGCCTTCGTTAACTAAATCAAAGTATGTTTCTTCACATGGGGACTTCCCAAGTTCTAGGTAGTCAAAACTAAGTACATTCAAATATATTGAGTGATTAGCAACTAAGGTGGATCTTTGGCGATCGGCAAATACTTCTAGTATGTATCCTTCTCCCTGGCTTTGAATTTGGCCATCTTGACTATGGATATAGCGGACTCTTCCTAAATCTATCAATAGTCTTTGCATATCACGTTTGTTGACAAGAATACCATTGTCAATTATGCAAGGTGCGGATACGCTGTGGTTAGAATTATTGGAACTCATATAGCAAAAGCCTCTGATTTGGTAGACAGTTATTCAGAACAATTTTTTTTGTTCTTAAGTTATGAGATAGTGCTATTTATATTCCAATTCTGGCACAGTTTTTCTGAATATGAACCAATAATATCTCTTTTAGCAGCATTATTTAATTTTTAGAGCGATTTTAACGAAGTCAGATAGGGGAGCTGTCGCATTGAGGACTTACAAAAGTTATTTTTGTAACGGCGATTTCTTAAGTTAGAAGTTATAAGTTAAATTCCTATGTAATTTAATTTTAAAATTTTTCTAAATTTTTATCCATACCATATAAAATTGATTTTGTCAATTTAGATCGTGTTTGGATAATTAGTTATAAGTAAAATATTCTGGTAGGGACGTTTCATGGAACCTCCCTACTCTTTCTGTTATCCCTCAATAAAAAATTTTTGGTGGTAAATATTGATACAACTAATTAGGAAAATTCTGGCAAAGCTCTGTGCTGGAATTGCTTTTTACACTTGTTTACCAATTCCCCATGATTGGAATTTGGATTTTTACGGTATTGCTCGTTTTGCTCCATTAATTGGATTGATAGTTGGAGGTATTCAGGGTTTAGTAGATATGGGGTTAGAGTCTTTAGGGATGCCTATACTTACTAGGTCTGCTGTAACGATTATATCTGGAATTGCTGTAACTGGTGGTTTACACTTGGATGGGGTGATGGATACTGCTGATGGGTTAGCAGTGCCAGACCAAAAACGACGACTAGAAGTTATGGCAGATAGTGCTACAGGAGCTTTTGGTGCAATGGCAGCGATCGCTCTACTACTACTAAAAATTACAGCTTTAACAGATTTAGATAGCGATCGCCTATTAATATTAATGGGAGTAGCGGGTTGGGGAAGATGGGGTCAGTTAGTGGCGATCGCTCGTTATGCCTATCTCAAACCTACTGGAAAAGGAGCATTTCATAAACAGGCAAAATATTCTATTTGGGATTTTTTACTAGGGGTACTTTTATTACTGAGTCTGAGTGGAATTCTGATTTTATTAGATCCTCAAAATTGGTTAGTAGGTTGTGGAATGGCAATAGGAGGAATAGCGATCGCTCTACTAACAGGTGCTTGGTTTAACCGTTGTTTGGGTGGTCATACTGGCGATACTTACGGCGCAGTGGTTGAATGGACGGAAGCATTATTATTGTGTGTTTTGGTTACTTTGGAATCAAGAATTGGGTTTTTGTGAACAAATTTTTACCGAAAAATTAGCCAAAGGAAAACTATCACAATTTGAAAAAAAACTGCTAAACTAGACAGATAAAAATCAATAGGAATTTTTAAAGATCGGAAGTCGAATTTTCGGTTCTAATGCGTAAGTCCTGCCTTATTTATTTCGTCGTTGTCTTCGTTCCTTTCTTTTGGCTTTAGCGGCACGACGCATTTCAGTTTGATTAGACGTTTTTTCAACTGTTGATTGGGGTATTAATCTCTGAAAATACATCTTTTCCTGACTCGCCAAATTTTAATTCTAATGCTATTTCTATTCCAGAAAGTATTCCACGTTTTTCACCTCTTTGTTCACCTTGTTGTTGACCAATTTTTACTCCTTCTTCTAAGATTTGTTGATACCAAGGAGATTGTTGTAAAACTGCCATATCCCACCTCATTATTTGTTGTACTATTTCCGTATTTAATATAAATGTAGCAAAAAATGCCTAAATAATTGATAATGAAAACTATCTCTAATTATCAATTATTAATTACCTTTGGTTAAAACCGAGAGGATTGAATCAAGTATATAAATCTCCTAAATAATGGATAATTGATAATGAAAACTATCTCTAATTAGAGATTATTAATTGCCTGTGGTTAAAAACGAGAGGATTGAATCAAGTATAGAAATCTCCTAGCACTTTTTTCTCCTAAAAAAAAGTAGAAGCTTTAAACCTCTGAAGATTAATTATCCATTATCCATTATCCATTAATGTCTGTACCTACTCCCTCAGAATGAAAATTCTACCCTAATTCCAACGCTTAACTCTTAGGTTGTATCCAAACTTTCATTCCCTCTACCCTCAGAGACTTGTTGCGAGTACCACAATATTGACCATTAGTATACACTGGCAAATCTCCCATATTTTGCACATGAGCAGTGTAGAATATATCATAACTACCAGCTTGAGGACCTGTAAGTCGCATCGCAAATCCTTCTAGTCTACGCGTTTTTCCACGTTCCCCTGCTAATTTTCCAGTTTCTAACCAAGGGGTATCACCGACTCCACCAATATGTGCCATATATTCCAAATTTAATCCAAGAATAGGGGGTTCTATATTAACTTGAAAAGCTTCTACCCGGAAACTTTGACCGCGAGTACCTGCATATTCTCCACCAACAAAGGAGCGATCGCCAATATTTTGTATATGAACTATAACTTTTAATCCTACAGAAACTCCTGACGGTTTATTGGTAGTTTCTCCAAACATAATATTTGGTCTTTCAATTTTAGGAGAATTTTGAGGTGTCTCTACTCCAGGAACAATAATAATTTCGTCTAGGGGTTTTGCTGGTGTCGGATCTTCTAAAATCATTATATCTGGATCGTCAATAGGTGGTTTATTAGGTTCGCCACCACCAGATGGTACTACTATTAAAGGTGGTAAATTGGTAGTAGTTGTTGACTTTTGGGGATTAGTTGGTTGAGTAGCAATATTTTTAGTTTGTTCTAATTCTTCTAGTGCAGGTAATTTAATTCTAGCTGTTGTTGGTAAAGAATTATTGGCAATTATCAGCTTTCCTCTGGATATAGCTAACATTAATTTTTTGCCAAAGGTTATGTTAACTTTTTCCTCCAATTCCAACCATTGTTCGTCATCTAAATTTTTCCCTTGTTTGACAAGTTTTAATACTGCTGAAAGTGGATGTCTATTTTCAATTAAAGCTTGAGCATCATCAGGTAATTTTTCAGATTTTGTCTGAGAAATTATTTGATATAATTGTTGAGCTTGTGCTTTAACTGATTGTAAAGGAGCAAATTCTGGTTGTTCTTGATGAGCGATCGCCAAAATTTGATTAAGAATATCTAAAGCTGGTTGACTGTTTGATAATTCTGTGGTTTTTGTAACGGCTTTAACTAAGTTTTCTAAGTCTGTAAAGGAAAGTATTGCCCCAATAGACACTTGAGATGTTTGTGCCAATTTTAGTCCCTGGTCTTTCAGGTCAGCAAAATCTTTACAGTAGGCCATAAGTTCTTCTAGTAAACTTTCTGAAGGAGGAGTACCTGCATTTTGTAATTCTTTAGCTGCTAGGGAGAGGCGAATACTTAAGTTAGGATAATTGTCTGATAGGGATGCTAGTTTCTCTAACAAGTTATGATGAGTTCTTTCCATGCTGTTGTTACGGTAAAATCGTACAGTCACAATTTTACCGCTTCAGGAAAAATAATAATTCTCCTATTGCCAGTTTAAGACTAGAGATGCTATCCTGAAAATTATATGTTAGGGCGCGTAGCTCAGTGGATAGAGCACCAGATTCCGGTTCTGGGTGTCGGGGGTTCAAATCCCTCCGTGCTCGTTGGAGGAAGTAAGGCAGAAAGCAGAAGGAAAAAAATATCTTAGAAACAGGGTTTCTTAAGGAACTACTCCTTATCATGTAAAGACATTGTATGCAACGTCCCTACTACCTAAATAACTAATTACCACCAAAACTAGGGTTTGACTGAGGTGGAGGAGCAGTTAATACAGATTGATTGTAGGGATTAATCAGATCGGGAGTCCGAATAACTGGGGTACTAGAAAATTGTCGTCTTTGTTCATCTATATATAACTGATTAACTCGGCGATTATCACTTTCAATAGCTTGCTCTGGGTACTTGGGAATACCAAAAAAACGACCCATTTGGTGTAAGAGGTCTCTTTTCTCAAAAAAGTTACCAGAACGTCTTTGAGTTGCTCGGTTAAACCCTTCTGCAAAAGGTTGATATGTTCCAGCAGGATCTTCTGGATGTCCCGCTTGAGCCATCTGGACAGATGTTAGGGTCGCGATCGCAGAAAAAAGAATTGTGCCACTAAGACTTTTCCAATTTATGGCCATAAATTATAATTTATTTAGATTATTACTGCTAAATTGCTCGTATTATAGCAGCGAGATTCTCAAGATAGGAAATAGGGAATAGTATTAAACTGTGCCTCAATATCCTCAAAAGTGCTGTAAGTTTTTTTAGTATCAGTCAGAATAATGGGAAAATTAAATTTGAGTCTGGATTGTTTTCCTCAAAACTGATACTTATCTCATAGTTACCAAATAATCTAACATCCGGTTATACGATTCTTAACTTTTGAATTTTAACTTTTTTTCGGCCTTGATATGACAAACCAAATTACATCTCTAAATTCTTCATCTTTAGCTACTGGCGATATAACAACTATTAGACAACAACTACTCGATCTGTTATGTCGGTTAGCTTATCGTGAGGGAAATTTTGTACTATCCTCTGGGCAAAGTAGTTCCTATTATATAAATGGTAAATATGTGACTCTTCATCCCCTGGGCGCTCTGATAATTGGCAGATTATTATTGTCCATGTTACCTGAAGATACTCAAGGGGTAGCAGGTTTAACATTGGGTGCCGATCCAATTGTGACTGCTGTTAGTGTGGTATCTGCTTATGAAAATCGACCTATACCAGCTTTAATTATCCGCAAACAAGCTAAAGGACATGGCACAATGTCTTACATTGAAGGCCCAATATTAGAAGCTAATGCCAAAGTAGTTGTTTTGGAAGATGTCGTAACAACTGGAGCATCAGCAATGATGGCAGTTAATCGACTACGAGAGGCAGGTTATCAGGTTAATCAGATTTTTTCTCTTGTTGATAGACAACAAGGTGGTGGAGAATTTTATGAGAAAGAAGGTATTGAGTTTGAGTCAATATTTACAATCTCAGAATTACAAGAAAATCTGAAAAATCTTAATGATAAAAATGACGACTAAAGCCGATTTTACAGACTCAGAATGGGAGTTATTATTACAGGCAATTACTTTGATTACGATGATAGTTATTGGTTCGGATTTTACACTTTTCTCGGCAGTAAAAGAAGTTTTGACTTTGCCAAAAATCAGAAACAAAACTAAGTCTAATTATCAAAATAATCAACTTATTCAGGGTTTATTAGCAGATACTTCTGATGCCGACAAAACAACTCAAATAAATGAGATAGAAAATTCAGAAAATTTTGCCGATTTTCTGGAAAACGGACTAGAAAAACTTAAAGCTGCGGTAGCGATCGCTCATCTTAAAGCTAATCCTATAGAAGCTCAAGAATACAAAAAATTTCTCTATGAAATAGCTAATGAAATAGCTAATGCTTCAGGAGAAGGAATATTTGGCACAGGACCTAAAGTTAGTCAAAAAGAAGCGATAGTTCTAGAGCAAATCAAAAAAGTTTTAGAACTATAGAATTATATTAATTGATTGGATTAAACATCAGGATATGAGAAACTATACCGTTTCACGGAAGTCAAAATTTAAAAGTTAAGATGTTATAG
>NZ_LGSU01001215.1 GCF_002260545.1 Hydrocoleum sp. CS-953
CGTTTATGCAAAGTGATAGCACTAGGCCGTTTCTTAGTTGATTCGTACTCAGTTATACAAGTTGCTAATCCCCAATTATAAGCATGACGTTAGCGTTTGCGTAGCATTCCGCAGGAAAGCTTTGCGTTAGCAAGCAACACCTGCGTGTTTGGCAAGTATTGTTTTTTGGTGATTGTTAACTTTTAACTTCGTCTTGATTGATTGCATTTGAACTGGTAAACCATGAAAAAAAGTCTTTGATTTTTTAACCTAATTTTAATTTATGATAACAGATAATCAGCAGTTCTTCAAGATTTATTAATATTCGTCCAACTTTGTCCAATTATTTGGCTTCAGTAGTTAGCCCTTGGGGTTTTTACCTCCCGAATTTTATTAAACCACAGAAGGTCTGTAGTAGCAAACTTTTGAGCTTGAAAATAATGTTCATTTGTCACCCACCAATATCCTTCAAGTTCAAAACCATGTCGGGAAAAATTAGAAAAGCAACCATAAGGTTGTGAGCGAGTACCGTAAAAATAAATAGGCATATATCCAAAAAAATTTGCTGATAAATTGTTTGTAATATACTTCGGGACTTACGCAAAGAAACCCGGTTTCTACGATAAAGCATTGTTTTGAACTATAGACATCTACGAGAAACCGGGTTTCTGGGTTCGTCTGCGTAAGTCTTGATACTTAATATTAATTACAGATATTTTCATGTGGCTATATCACAGTAGTGGCGTGACACGCCTAAAATGTTGCAATAGTAGGGGCGGGTTCAGCATTAAATTAACGAGTTTAAGCATCAGATCAAATAAACCCGCCCCAAAATAAATACGCACACCCATTAGATGTGTCAGTCTAGTAGAGACGTTCCATGGAACGTCCCTAAAGGGTTTTGGTTATGACAATGTGGTATCAATATGAAAATTGCTGTACTGTAAAATGCAAATTACCTAACGTGCAAGTTATGAGAGCATTTTATGCGCTTTCTCAGTTACTAGGGGGACTCCGCCGATGAGTTATTACACACTCTCTCAAGGATGGCTACCTCTAAGCCCACCTATCGGGTTCTTCGCACTCCCCGTTCTCACGCGCCCACTGCGTTTAACAATGGTACTATTCCTCTCGTACTAAGTATGTAAGCTCTAAATGTTGGGTCACGCTAGGGTCATTTCAGTTATCAGTTAACAGTTATCAGTTATCAGTTATCAGTACCTCCCACTAAACTCGGAGGCTTGAAATACTGAGTTGAATATTTTTTTCATCCCCGATCCAAGGGCAGGCTTTAGACCTCCAAATTTGGTCAATTGCACAGTTTTGTGTTAAATAATTTCAATGAAAATAACCTCCTTTAATAGTTTTACATTTTGAACATTTACTTGTTCAACGCCTCCACCAGGATTTGAACCTGGAACCTTCACTTTAGAAGAGTGTTGCTCTATCCATTGAGCTATGGAGGCATAATACTCCCGGCGAGATTTGAACTCACAACCCCTTGCTTGTAAGGCAAATGCTCTACCATTGAGCTACAGGAGTATGAAAGCGAGTGGTGAGACTCGAACTCACTCACTGAGTGTGGCATACTCAAATGCTACCAATTACATCACACTCGCATATTTCAGAGCGGATAATGGGAGTCGAACCCATACCTAGAGTTTGGAAGACTCAAATGCTAACCTTTACACTACATCCGCAAATTTGGTGGGCTGTATAGGATTTGAACCTACGCACTTCCGCTTAAGAGGCGGCTGCTCTACCAACTGAGCTAACAACCCTGATATTAGTGGGTCGCCAGAGACTTGAACTCTGAACCTTCCGCTTAAAAGGCGGCTACTCTAACCATTGAGTTAGCGACCCAAAGTTTCAAGGGAGATGTAGGGGAGTATAATAAAAAAACGTTCCTACATTCTCCCCCTTTCATAGCCTCGACGGGATTTGCACCCGCTTCTCCCTGGGTGAAAACCAGAGCGACTTATCTGTTTGCCCACGAGGCTATTAACGAGGGTGACGGGATTTGCGCCCGCGACCTCCTGTTCGATAGACAGGCACTCTAAACTAACTGAGCTACACCGTTCTACTAAACTTACCCAAACTTACCCAAAACATATTTTGAGCTTTGGAGCTAGCTTCCTGCTTCGTTGAGAATCACTGACCGCAGTCTGCAACCTTCTTCTCTCCACAGGCTTAACATCGCCTGAAACTCAAGCTACTTCCATACCATAGTTNTACTAAACTTACCCAAACTTACCCAAAACATATTTTGAGCTTTGGAGCTAGCTTCCTGCTTCGTTGAGAATCACTGACCGCAGTCTGCAACCTTCTTCTCTCCACAGGCTTAACATCGCCTGAAACTCAAGCTACTTCCATACCATAGTTTTCCAAGTTGACAGCAGCATTAAAGTCTCTGTCAGCAGTAAATCCACAGTTACTACATTCATAAGTCCTCAGATTCAACGGCATTTTCTGTTGATGCCCACAGTTTGAACATATTTGAGAACTTGGATAAAATCTAGGAGCTATGACTAATTCACTGCCGTACCACTCACACTTGTATGTAAGTTGACGCTTAAATTCATAAAAGCCACAGTCTGCTATGGCACTTGCTAGTTTATGGTTTTTGAGCATTCCACTGACATTCAAATCTTCTATGACTATGGTGCTGTGGTTCTTAGCTAACCATGTTGTCAGTTGATGAAGTGTGTCGGCTCTGATGTCAGCTACTTTTTTGTGAAGTTTACTTAGTCTTTTTACGGCTTTAGCTCTGTTTTTGCTCCCAAGCTCTTTTTTGTTGACACGGCGTTGATAACGAGTTAGTCGTTTTTTGGCTTGCTTATAGGCTTTAGCGTTGGCAAATTTTGTCCCATCGCTACAAGTTGCTAGAGTATTTATACCAACATCCACACCGATAACATCTCGTTCTTTGGCAGTCTGGGTTGGTTCATTATCATATTTAAAGCTGATGTACCAATTATTTGCACGTTTAGATATTCTCNGCAAATTTTGTCCCATCGCTACAAGTTGCTAGAGTATTTATACCAACATCCACACCGATAACATCTCGTTCTTTGGCAGTCTGGGTTGGTTCATTATCATATTTAAAGCTGATGTACCAATTATTTGCACGTTTAGATATTCTCACATTTTTGACTGGTACAGATGGTAAGATACAGTAAGTTTTTACTATTCCTATTCTGGGTAGTTTTATATAGTTTCCTTTGATAATTTTAATGCTTCCTTCTAGATAGAAAGTATCTTTTTTGCCTTTTTTCTTAAACTTAGGAAATCCATGTTTGGGAATAGTCAAAAAGTTTTTGAATGCCCTTTCTAAGTCTCTTAATGCCTGTTGAGGGGCACATTTTGATACTTCATAATACCAGGAATTTTCACTTTTGACTTCAGCTACTAAACGTTTATGCAAGGTGATAGCACTAGGGCGTTTCTTTGTTTGTTCGTATTCAGAAATGCAAGTAGCTAATCCCCAATTATAAGCATGACGGGCTACACCTGCGTGTTTGGCAAGTATTGTTTTTTGTTTATTGTTAAGTTTTAACTTAGTCTTGATTGATTGCATTTCAATTTATCGGCCACCTTTTTTAAGAGTTTAATAAGTTAGACATAAATCTAGTGTATCATAGTAAATGTTTATTTATGTTTAATTTTGTCCAATTATTTTAACACTGTTGATAGCCCCCATTTTTGACCCTCTATCAGCTTTGTCGTTGTTGGCGACTAGCAAGCTGATAGTGATTTGTAGTATGGAAATATTTACTTTTCCAGGTTCGTAACTTATGAGTGAGATACTTTTTTTTGTTCTCTCTCAACCGCCTTATATTTACATACTACATAAATACTACATTGATGTCAAGGGTCTAGGAAATTTTTTTTTTCAACTTGGATAGAACCTTTGCCAAAACTGAATTTCAGAATCTCAACACAAAATATTAAGGAATGAAAGTTTCTATTTTTGGCGATGTACTTGCACCCTTCTATCTGGGGTTTGCTTGCTAACCCATAACAGAAATTTTTGCATTTGTGGTTCATGCTTGAGCTTTTCTATCGTATTCAATTCTTGGGCTAAACGCTTATTGTCAAATAAAGCATGGATTTGCCGATGACAAGCTGAACATATATCAATAGTTGGACCAGGTTCAGCTTTCTTGCGTTTGGTCTGTTGTCTAGGAATTAAGTGATGAACGCTTAAACGTTTCATCTCCCTTGCACATAGTTCACATTGCATATTTTAAATTCTTCTCTATTGTATTTAACATTCCTGTATTGTCACTTTTCGGAATATTTCTCCCAATTTTTCTGATCGCTTTCCACAATATTGCTAACAAGTCATAACTATTTGTTGTAGCAACCGAAACATGAAAAATATTATCTGAGAAATACTTTTATATTTTAAACAAGTCATTTCAGTTATCAGTTATCAGTTATCAGTACCTCTTACTAAAGTAGGAGGCTTGAAATACTGAATCGAAATTTTTTTCATCCCCTTGAAAGAGGAGGCTTGAGACCTTATTTTTTGGTCAAAAATTATTGTCGCTACGAGCCGAAGATGTTGGGTGAAGCAATAGTCTGGAAAATCCCACCATCATCAGCAGTGTCCATAATTGGTTGGAATTGGATCCCCTTGATAATGCTTTAGTCATACCACAGTCCCCTTCTGTCAATTCATTCAAATGACAATATATTTTTTTTTTAGACAAATGCCTAAAACTCATCATAAAAATATCTTAGCTATAGGGTTTCTTGGAGCTTCTATTGCCTCTTTCCAGTCAAGGTATTCCCTAAAACCTAGAACGTTGTACTTCACTCCTGATAATATATTGCCGAGTTATCAAAAATTAATAACCAAATAACTAAATTAGGATATTAACTACCTCTCATGTTATTATTAAAAAGCGGTCAGCGTTCAGTAAAGTCAGTTATAAAAAGCTGAAAACTCAAGGCTGAAAACTAACAGTTAATATAGCTGTATAGAACTGACAAAAGTTTATCATAACTGCCGGATTAGATAATTATGAGACATAAATTACTCAGCTTAATTTTGTTATTTATAGTCAGTTTAATATTAGTTACTTGTAGCGGAAGTCAACCTAAAAATTCTCTGCTAGAAACTCAATCAGAGAAAGTCTTAACAATTTGGTGGAATCGGGGATACTATCCAGAGCAAGAAGAAGCTCTCAAAAAAGTAGTTGCTGAGTGGCTAGAAAAAACAGACAACAAAGTTGAACTTTTGTTTTTGAGTGAGGATGATATTTTACAAGCAGGTATTGATGCTTTGGCCGCAGGTAAACCACCTGATATTCTCTTTTCTGAAAGAGCAGAATTTACTTTGATTCCTCAATGGGCGTGGGAGGGCAAATTAGCAGATGTTTCAGATGTAATTTAACCTGTAAAAAATTGATATGATAATACTGCGCTGAAGTCTGCTTATTTGTACAACAATGTTGAGTCTAAATTTTCTAATTACGCTGTACCAATGATGCAGCAAAGTATCCATATTCACTACTGGCTTGATTTAATTCGTGAAGCAGGTCTGGGTGAGGAAATACCTCAAAATTGGGATGAATTTTGGCAGTTTTGGCAAAAGGCGCAAAAAGTTTTAACTCAACAGAGTAACAATAATATTTATTCCTTGGGTTTACCTATGTCTATTTATGGTTCAGATACTTACTTTATATTTGAACAAATTTTGGAAGCTAACAATTTACAAATATTAGATAAACAAGGCAAATTACAAGTAAATAAACCAGCAGTAAGAGAAAAAATAATTGAGATTTTAGACTGGTATACCAGCTTGTATAAAAATGGATATGTGCCACCTAATGCAGTTGATTGGCTGAATTCTGATAATAATACTAATTTCCTCAATCACAATACTTTAATGACAATTAATCCAAGTATGTCGATTCCTGCTTCTCAACAAGAAGATGAAGAGATTTACTTGAATCAAATGAGAACTATACAGTTTCCCAATAATCCTAATGGCACAGAACCGAGATATTTAGTATCTATCAAACAACCTGTAATTTTTACATCTTCTCCTCACCCTAAACTAGCGAAAGAATTTTTATCATACTTAGTAAAACCAGAGAATTTAGGAGCTTACATTAAAGGTGCAAAAGGTCGCTATTTTCCGATTATGCCTCAACTATGGAAAGACCCCTTTTGTATTACTCCAAAAGACCCGCATATTTCTGTGGCATCTCAACAATTTACTGAACATCAAACTCGTTTATTTAAGAATTCGATCAACCCTGCTTATTCTCAGGTAGATTCAGAAAAGATTTGGGGTAAAGCGATGGGAGAAGTGTTAATTGAAGGCTTATCACCAACTGCAGCAACAGACCAAGCTATTAACCGGATTAAAGAAATATTTTATCAGTGGAAAACTCAGAGTTAAATATAATGTGGCAAAGTCAAAAATAAGGAGATTAAATCATGTACTTTTGGAAAAAAAGCCTCCTAATTCAAATTGTTGGTTCTTTTTTAGTCTTGTCCCTATTGACCATATCAATTGTCGGATATACGACTTTTAGTCAAGCAAGAGCATCTTTAAAAGAATCAGTATTTGAGCGCCTTAAATTTGCTGTAAAAATTAAAGAAAAGGAACTCAATTTTTGGGTACAATTTTTGGGTATTAGATCAACGCAAAAATATCTTAGCGCTCGCTGACTTGCCAGAAATTAATAACCAAGCAAAAATCTTACTAACAAGCAAAAAATATACTCCAGAATATGAATCATCTCAAACTTCACTAGAGACTTCTTTAAAATCTTTGGCTACTAATATTGACAGCTTACAAGAAATTTTTATTTTGAGCAGAAGTAGTAGAATTTTAGT
Source organism: Hydrocoleum sp. CS-953 (assembly GCF_002260545.1). Classification (GTDB taxonomy): domain Bacteria; phylum Cyanobacteriota; class Cyanobacteriia; order Cyanobacteriales; family Microcoleaceae; genus Trichodesmium. The sequence continues at coordinate 6,835 of NZ_LGSU01001215.1, forward strand.
TTCTAGTAATTCCAATAAAGTAGGCAAATATCAACCCTTAGTACAATATAGTGAAGTAACAAAATCTCCCACAGATAACTTAATTTCCAACTTTTNGAATATGAATCATCTCAAACTTCACTAGAGACTTCTTTAAAATCTTTGGCTACTAATATTGACAGCTTACAAGAAATTTTTATTTTGAGCAGAAGTAGTAGAATTTTAGTTTCTAGTAATTCCAATAAAGTAGGCAAATATCAACCCTTAGTACAATATAGTGAAGTAACAAAATCTCCCACAGATAACTTAATTTCCAACTTTTACCGCTCTGCTGAAACAGGTAAACCTATGATTACCTTTGCTATCCCTATTCTCAGTGAAAATGGTAATAAATTAGGAATGTTTGCTACACATCTTAACTTAGACAGAATGGATACTATTATTCGCGAGCAAGCAGGTTTAGGAGAAACAGCCGAAACTTATTTAGTAGGAAATATTGGTAGTAGTTTGTCGAGGAGAAATGTATTTGTTTCAGCCACAAAATTTGGTTCAGAAGAATTTCCTGATGGTATTGAAAGTCAAGGTATTAATGCTGCTATGAATGGCAAGAATGCCAAAGGGTTGTATCAGAATTATAAGGGTGTGCCAGTCATTGGTGTTTATCGGTGGCTGGAATATCAAGACTTAGCATTATTAGCAGAAATAGAGCAAACAGAAGCATTTGCACCTGCTCGTCATCTTGCTAGTTCAATTTTACTAATTGGTTTGACATTAGCTTTAGTAATGGCAATGGCGATGTTGTTATTAGGTCGTCAAATTGTACGACCAATTTTAGCGATCGCTCATACAGCTAAGTTAGTAAGTAAGGGGGATCTAACTCAAAAAGTCCCAGTATTAACTAAAAACGAAATTGGTTTACTTGCTCAGACTTTTAATGAAATGATTAAACAGTTAGAAAACTCATATCAGCATCTATCTAATTACAGTCATGTTTTAGAAGTCAAAGTTGATGAAAGAACTCAATAATTAATCGAAAAAAATTCTTCTCTAGAAGAAACACTTAAAAAATTAAAAGAAACTCAAGCTCAATTAATTAAGAGTGAAAAAATGGTGGGTTTAAGTCAGTTAGTTGCTGGGGTTGCCCATGAAATTAATAATGCTATTAGCTTTATCTATGGTAATATTGCACCTGCCAGAAATTATGCAGAAGATTTATTAGATTTACTCAACCTTTATCAGCAATATTATTCAG
>NZ_LGSU01001216.1 GCF_002260545.1 Hydrocoleum sp. CS-953
GAAGTTTGTATTTATTTAGCAAAAGCGATCGCTCGTGATGGGGAGGGAGCAACTTGTTTGATAGAAGTTCAAGTTAATGGAACATCTGAAAAAGCACCCGAAAAGTTAAAAATCATATACTTTATCCAGAGATTCCCCCAAAAAACTTAGTATTATTCTATATTAATTACTAAATATATGGGTGTGTAAATGACTAGGGTTAATAACCAAGGTTTAAAGCTACTATTTATGACTGCAATTGTTAATCATAAAAACACGATTATAGTTAGATTAATCAAATAATTGGAAAAACACCAATGACTGAACTAAGACAAAATTTAATCACTAGAGATTGGGTCATTATTGCGACAGAAAGAGCCAAAAGACCTGATAATTTTGCTAAACCCGAAAAATCGCAAATTGTCATCCCATCGTATCAACCAAATTGCCCATTTTGTCTCGGCAATGAACATCTAACAGGACCAGAATCATTTCGACTAAAAGATAATAATAGTTGGAGAGTTAGGGCAGTACCTAATAAATATCCAGCTCTAACTCCAACAGGTGAAAAAATTAGAAAAATAGATAAAACTTTCCGTTCTCTGACAGGAGTTGGGTTCCATGAAGTGATTATCGAACACCCACGCCATGACCTGACAATACCATTTCTAGAACTTCAAGATATAGTCAATATTTTCAGAGTTTATCGCCTGCGATCTTCACAGATAAAACAAGATAAACGAATTCAAACTATCCTAATTTTTAAGAATCATGGTAAAGGTGCCGGTACATCATTAGAACATCCCCATTCTCAATTGGCAGCAACGCCAATTGTACCTTATCAATTACGGATTAGGATACAGGAAGCAATGCGATATTTTGATGATACTGGAGAATGTTTATTTTGCCGAACTTTAGCAGATGAACTAGCTGCTGAAGAGAGAATAATTTATGCCAGTAAATATTTTGTTTCATTTATTCCTTATGCAGCACTTTCTCCATTTCATACTTGGATTTTTCCCAGGCGTCATTCATCATCTTTTGATGAAATTACTGAGTCAGAAATGTTAGATTTAGCTGATAATTTGAGAACTGTTTTAGGGAAACTTTATTATGGCTTAAATAACCCAGATTATAATTATATAATTCGTTCAATTCCAACCGATGAACAACGTACAGATTATTTCCATTGGTATTTAGCAATTGTTCCTAGGGTTTCCCTTACCGCTGGATTTGAAATGGGAAGTGGAATGTTTATTAATACTGCTGTGCCAGAAGAAAATGCTGCTTTTTTACGTTCTGTGGAAATTCCTATTAGTTGCAGTTTAGATTAATGGTATTTTCTACATTCTGACAAATAAATTGTCTAAGTTATGAAGATTTGGTTTTTACTTTGTCCAGCAGTTTATCTCACTAGCCATAAGTTCTTCAATTATTAATTATTCATTAGACCTAGGCGTGAAAAAGATATAGATTTTTTGCGCATAGTAGGGAACAGGGAACACTTAACTGGGAACAGGTAAGATATTTTTACGAAAAAGGCAGGAAAAAGGATTTTTTATAGTGACTTTTTCTTTCTTTAGCTAATACAACTAAAAGGTTTATTTATTTTCCACCAGATGTCTATTATTAATTATTAATTACGATGAGAATGACCAATTAGCTTAAGTATGATAATCTATCTAAAATAAAATTCTGTTAAAGGAATCCGATCATGACAAAATTACGAGTAGGTTTATTATTTGGTGGTTGCTCCGGCGAACATGAAGTATCCATTCGTTCCGCTAAAGCGATCGCTACTGCTTTAAGTAAGGGTGAAAATAACAGCAAATACGAATTGATACCAATTTATATTCAAAAAGATGGTCGTTGGCAACCAAGTGATTTTGCTCAAAAAGTTCTAGAGTCTGGCAACCCTCCATCATTGCCATTAACAGATGAAAATAATAATGATTCCAATACATCCCTAACTCAAGAAACTTCTTCTAATCTTTGGCAAACTCCTCCCGAAGCAGCACAGGTAGATGTCTGGTTTCCAGTTCTCCACGGTCCGAATGGGGAAGATGGTACTATACAGGGTTTACTGAAGTTAATGCAGGTTCCCTTTGTGGGGTCTGGGGTTTTGGGTTCGGCAATGGGTATGGATAAAATAGCGATGAAAATAGCTTTCGACCATGCAGGTTTGCCCCAGGTTAAATATCAAGCAGTGACGCGATCGCAAATTTGGTCTAATCCTTGTGTTTTTCCCAAATTGTGTGATGATATTGAAGCAGCTTTAGAATATCCCTGTTTTGTTAAACCAGCAAATTTAGGTTCATCAGTGGGTATTGCTAAGGTGCGCTCTCGTTCAGAATTAGAAACTGCCTTGGATAATGCTGCCAGTTATGACCGTCGAATTATTGTTGAAACTGGTGTAGAAGCGAGAGAATTAGAATGTGCAGTGTTGGGGAATGATGTGCCGAAAGCTTCTGTAGTTGGTGAGATTACTTTTGAGAGTGATTTTTATGATTACGAAACCAAATACACAGAAGGAAAAGCAGATTTATTTATTCCAGCGCGAGTCAGTGAGGCGATCGCCACTCAAATCAAAGAAATGGCTACTCAGGCGTTTTTAGCTGTGGATGCAGCAGGTTTAGCAAGAGTAGACTTTTTCTATGTGGAAAAAACAGGAGAAATTTTTATTAATGAAATTAATACCATGCCTGGTTTTACTGCAACCAGTATGTATCCTATGCTTTGGGAAGCTACTGGCATTCCTTTTGATGAGTTAGTAGATATTTTGATTCAATTAGCTTTAGAAAGACATTCTAAGTAACTAACAATTTTCTGTAGGTTGGGTAGAGCGAGTGCGAAACCCAACATTTATCATTAAATATTTTTGTCAGTCTTAAGTAGACAGTAGTATAATTCATATTAAATAAGTACACACATACAATTTAGGAATCATTAATTGTGGATAGAGAAAAAGAAGCGATCGCCTTACCAAAAAGAACTCAAAAATTTCGGACAAGATTATTCCCTGGAAAGACTTTACCTGCTCAAGAAATAGCAAAACGCAAAGCTATCAAAGCACAACAAGAGCGATCGCTGTCGAACAGTCTTTGAAAAATTTTGCCCTCAATTAATATCATGTCCGCTTGAATACTTACACTTTGGTGGAAGGAAGGCAGAGGTCAGAAGGTAGAAGGTAGAAGGGTTTCTTACAATTGTGACCTAATCCTATAGATGCTCCGATGCTACCGGACATGATATAATTGACATTGCAGTTGCAATTATCAATTATCAATTATTAATGGCTTTGTTGCATGAAAGTTGCGATATAGCTGGCGCTAGGCTCCGCCAACGCGAAACTCCACTAAGGGGAGTTAACTACTAGATTCCAACTTTGTAGCTTTTAGGCTTACCTTTTTGAATCATACGGTTAAGCATGGCACATTGTATGAATAGCTCCACTGCTTGGGCATCAAATTTTCGTCGTCGCAACTTACCTCCAAATATCACTTTGAGCCTGAACATGGTGGTTTCAGATAGAGAGCGTCGATGGTAGCCACTTTCACGCTTCCACTTCTTTCGCCCCAGTCTAGCCTGCTACGCATAAAAAACGCAATCGTTCTCTTTCTATAGATTGATGTTTTATTCATCTATTGTCCAATAGTTAGGGGTGGCTGATTAAACCTCAAAACTTTTGCCTGTAAAGGTTTCAGTCTTTTTATATTAAAGATTGCTGTTTTATTCATCTATTGTCCAATAGTTACAGCAGTTTCCGCGCGTTATGAAGTACAGATGCGGAGCAAGTGCGGCAGCTATATACTTTCATGCAACAAGGCCGTAAATCATTGTTTTGAGCAATAGACGTCTATGAGAAACCGGGTTTGGGGGTTTCGCCTGCGTCAGTCCCGATCAATTATTTCTTTTCCTCAAAATATTCCAATCAGTTCTCATCAGAAAATCCCAATCTCGTAGCGCCACTCGCGACCATAACCAATTTTGTCGAAGTTGAGGAATATGATATTCTCTCGCAGCTTCTTTCATTACTTTTGTCCGATATTGGAGCGCTCTCAACCAGCGTTCTCTTTGCTCATTTCCCTGATAATTTTGAGCAGATTTCATCATTACTAATCCAATCCCTGCATAAGCATTAAGAGCATCTTTTTGTTCAACTTCTGGAGTAGTAATAGCCTCAGTTGAAATATTCTGCAATCTTTCTGTTTCTGGTAAAATTTCTCCTGATAATTTTAATACTTTGAACCAAGCTTTATAAGCTTTTTCCAAGTCTCCTTTGGTATAGTAAGCAAAACCTATAGCATTTTGATATACGATAGAATTAGGACGTTGATCGACTGCTTTTTTCCAATGATCGTAAGCTTCATCTACATCATAATTTCTATTTCCATCTTGAGCTAACTCCCAAACTAATCGACCGTATAAAAAATCAATTTCTGGATCAATATTTTTGTTATTATTAGGTGCATTTTTGACAATATTAAGAGCTTCTTTTGCCTCGAAAAAAGCGCCTCTATTTAGTAGGGACTCTACTGCTTTTTTTCCAGCTTCAATATCATTCTTCTTAAACTGTTCAATAGCTAATTTTTTTTCTGCTTCTACCGTATTAGCACTATAATTAATAGGTTGTTCTTTGTTATATATTTCAAGGTTAATTGGGTCGGGAGTTAAAGGTATAGTTTTTGCATAATTTACTGGTCGATTTTGAAATAACCAAACACCACCTAGAGTTAACAAAACAGCAATTAGGTGTGAGAGTATCCTGCCAGGAACTGAGTTAAAAAAATTTACCGTGTTTTCCTGTTTTTGTGTCATTGTGATATTTTCTAGAATTAGATTAGTATTTAAAAGGAATAAATTTTCAATATATCTAACCGTCAGCATTTTCTGCGGAATGCGGATCTAACTGCCGTTAGCTATTGCCGAATTGAGGTGACAAAAGCCATTGAGAAATTGAGAGAGAATTAAAATAAAAAGTTACTGCTAGATGTCAGCTCCCTTAACTACAATAATTTCAAGGAAAAGTATGAGAGGCTAATACAAATTATATATAAATTATATTAGCCTCCGCAAGAAATAAACAGTCACTAGGTCTACCATGACTGTCACTTAAGTCAGGGTTTCTGAATTTTGATTCTGTTCAAGCCACTGTTGGTCTTTCTGTTTGTCTCGAAGTTTCAATAGTTTATGCCAATCTTGACGGGCTTTAGGAGACCACAACCAATTTTTTTGCAGTTCTCCGACATAAAATCGTTGACCAGCTTTTCTCATAACTTTACCAGCATATTTAAAAGCTTGAACGGGAGTTTTTTGTAAATTTTGAGCAGATTTAAGCGTTACTAATCCTAGACCTGCATAAGCATTTAGAGCTTCTCTGTTCTTGAGGGATAAATTTCTCTGGTAGTTATAAGAAACAGGACGAGTTTTTTGAGATTCTAGGGGAATTTCTCCAGACAAATGCAACACTTTTAACCAAGCTGCATAAGCTTTTTCTATATCTCCTTTGGTGTAATAAGCAAAGCCTAAAGCATTTTGATATTGAATATTCTCTGGGTTTTTGGCAGCAGCTTTTTCCCAATAAATTATAGCTTCATCTATCAAGTTATTTTGATTTCCATTTTGGGATAATTCCCAGACTAATCGACCTTTGATAAAATTTATTTCTGGATAGTCACTGAGTTGTTCTGGCACAGCATCTATAGCTTCTGCTACTTTTGCTAATTCTCCTTCTTCTAATAATTTCTCTAATACAAATTTACCAGCCTGAATCTCATTTTGATTAAACTGTTCAATTGCCAAATTATGTACTTCTGGGGTACTATTAATTGTTTCATTAACAAGTCTAATTCTGTTATATTCATAGTTGAGACCTGGATCGGGTGCTTTTGGCAATTTAACGCTTCTTTCTAATTGTCTATTCCAAGTAATTAAATTAGTACCAAATAATAACAACATTCCTGATATCGTATATCCTAATGCTTTTTTCCAGGAAAATTTATGAGACTTTTTCTCAGTCTTTGATGTCTTGAATATTGATAGAAATTCTTCACTATTTGGGTTTGCTGTTATTGATTGATTATCTAACTGCTTTGCTATTTCTCTTTCTTGCAATATCTCCTCAAGTGTCATCACTCGATCTTTACTCTTTTCAACCTGCAAATTCAAATTCTTGGTTTCAGCTTCAGTAGGATATTGCTCCAAATTCCCCAGTTCGATATCTGGTTGGACACGAGTTGAATCTTCTGGTGAGTTAGGAGATTCAATCTTTTCATCAATAGGTGTTAGGAACTCCTCTTCGATTTCAATTTTAGAATCGTTTTGTTTTTCAATTAGATATCCACCAAAATCTTGATGTAGATAAACAACAGGCAATGCCCAATAAAGTTTATCAGAACCGTAAGCAGAAATAAGTCCTTGTCTTGCCCGACTTAAACTTAAGTCTATCGGATCACCTTGATTGAGATTGCGATAAAACAACCGTGTCAGAATCAGAGAAACATCATCTGGAATGCGTTCCGCCATTGCCAGCACTCCCGGAATTCCCCGTTTCACCATCGCTTCTGCTAAGTTTATCTCTACTCCCTCATCAGTGGGGTGAACAAGATGGTTGTAAGCACCTCGACAGGAGTTAAATACCGCCATCTGAATACCATTGTTAACTAGCAAACCTGCTAGATCCTTACCACTCAGACTTTCTGTTAAACCTGTTATATTACTCACTAGAGATATTTCACCACCAGAAATACCCCAGGTGCTATGACCTGCATAATGGAAGACTTGATATTTACCTTGTTCTAATGCTTGGGTAAGTTGTTCTCGCCCTGGTTGCCGGAGAATATCTAGGTGAATCTGAGTTTGCCCACTATTTTTTTCCAGTTCTTGTTGTAATGCCTCATATTCTTTTTCTAGTTGTAGACTGTCCTTATCAGTAGGAGCTGCGATCGCCATTAAGATTTTTAATGGTTCTTCAGATGTTAATATCCGGGTAGATTTCGGTAAACAGGTATTGGGTTGATAGCGAGAGAAGAGAATATCAGTACCAGTTGCCAGAGGGCGATCGCCTACATGGAGAACCTCCCAAGGCAAACTGGATATACGTCTGTCTTTAGTACCTAGACGTAACTGTAAAACCTCTCCTGAGTAATGAGCTATTGCTTGAGCAGAGGTCAAACTATGCTCAAGAGTATCTTTGAATAATTCTTGATACATTTCTTGGCCTAATGCTACTAAACTTGGACTTACTACTTCCCCAGACCTGGCCACAATCTGATCGGGGATAACTACCTGAGAATTGGACTTTTCTTCTAGGATATCGGTAAATGGATCGCCAAGTAGGTGACGTGCTTGGGCCAGCCATTGTTCTACAGGCCATTCGACTATTTCTTCAGCCACTAGGCCACCAACAGGTACTTTTTCTGTACGGACAAGATATTTGTCTTCTCCCAGGGGAGTAATTGAAATATGAAATTCTTGAGTCACTTATTTTCTATCCTTATGCTCAAATTATTCCGCCAAAACTCCCGATCTTCGCTTTGATGTGTGAATACATGGGAAAGAAATGACGGCTGTGGTTTTGGTGCTAGTCTAAATAAGGTCAAAGTAGTGCTGGTTATGATTTCCCAGACCTATCAATTTGCACACTTAGTTTTGGCGTTATCTATTACTAACTTGACTGTTGGGATTATTACAGACTGGTTGGTTAGATAATTATAACGCTCATTTTTTGGCCTCTTCATCTATGTTAGTATTAGGTTTCTGAGGCTTGATCTTTAAATTTTCTCTACAACTACTTATTAACTAATTCAGGAGGGCTTTCTGGATAATTTGATCATCAGCACTAAAATATTAATCTAGGTATTAATTCCGTTAAATACCTACATTTTAATTTCCGGCCCGACATCTAAAATAGTAGATATTGGGTAGCAAGTAGCAATAGTAATTATTAATCTGGTTAAGCTGACCAAATGACAGATTAACCTATTTTTTCCCTAGACAATATTATATGTAAAAAGTTTCTTTTTTGTCTGGTTTATTGACTATAATTTTTGTTTTGCTTAACAGAACCGTATTTGTTTAAAGCCATTAAATCACCTTTTTTCAATTGAGAGAAT
>NZ_LGSU01001217.1 GCF_002260545.1 Hydrocoleum sp. CS-953
ATGGGGAAGTGGGGGGAGAAAAGCCTCTAATTAAATATTTTGACTCTCCCGAAATATCCAGCTAAGGGCAATTACATAACTTCTCTATAATGTCTACGTTTTATGTTAAGTAAAGATGTTTATAAAGGATAGCTTTGAAGGAGAGGTTTAAATCAATACTTCTCTCGGTTAATACCAATTTCATAAACTTAAAACTTCACTTGTCAAAGTATCTATCAAACTCGAAATCAAAGATATCAAGTTATGTATAGTCTGACTTTAGGAAATTGATATAAGGGTGCTTACTTTGGTAGTAATTTTTAATTTTCTCTCAATTTAATTCCTCAATAGCTATTACCTCTTTCATGTGGCAATAACTGTTAATACCAGTTTGAAAAAATATAGCAATTCCCAAAAAGAGTGAGGTACAAAATTCTAGGCAACAGGCAACAGGCAACAGGCAACAGGGAAGAAATATAAAAGTGTACCTTACTAGCGTGAGAAACGCTATAATGTTACGAATAATAAGAGGGATTGTGCATACTTTACCGAATAATTAATAGTTAATAATTAATAATTAAGAGTTGAAGCGTCAATAATTAATTATTCATTCAACAATTAAGGTTTAAAGCCTCCACTTGGATAGGGGATAAATCAAAAAAATTTCCTAGAGCGCCAATCCTATCCGTTTCAAGAAGGGGTAATTATTAATTATTAATTGTTCCGCAGTGTTTTTTGCTGAAAGGGATGTCCTTTTGACTAAAAAGATGATTTATGAACTTAGAAATAGTATTAAAGCTATTCCCATACGACTCCTGACTCCTGTCTCCTGACTCCTAAAAATCCCCTAAGTATTTGTAGTAAACATCTATCAAATTGGTATAACATAGTTCCTCTGCAGAAGCCTGACTAATAGCTTATAGCTTAATACTTACCGAATTATTAATAATTGTTAATTAAATAATTGTGGTTTAAAGCCTCCCCTTTGAAGGGGAAAAAAGCGGTCGTTTGCGGAGCATTCCGTTAGGATGGGATGGCGTTCGCGAAGCGTCCCGGAGGGAAGGGTCTCCCGCTCTTGCAGAGCCGCTCCGCTTTTCATGTCGGCGACAGCCGTTAACGAAGTTGTGCGGAACGCTAAACGCCATATCCAATCGACCAAGAGAAGAAATGATATTTCCCAATCTTCAATTCCGTAACGGTTTTAACCAGAGGTAATTATCAATTATCCATTATCAATTATCAATTATTGAAATTACTTGATTTTTTGAGTCAACATTTAGCATAGATAGTGTTTCTTCTGTAGATGGAAATTTTGCCAGAATTATCTAGGGCGTGTTAAGGAACTGATTTTATTGAAATTTATATCGAAATTTTTCCCTATATTTGTGGAGATATCCTTAAATAAGTAAGTAGTAGAAAAATTCCTAGTACATTTATGAAAGTTAATTTACATTCAGCTCTCAACGATACCAATATTGATGCCTCTCAATCTTCATCTCAACGTCAAATGGCCATATCTATTTCCGCTATGGCTGATGAGTTAGAAAGGACTGTACCATTAAACCTTTGTTNCTAGTACATTTATGAAAGTTAATTTACATTCAGCTCTCAACGATACCAATATTGATGCCTCTCAATCTTCATCTCAACGTCAAATGGCCATATCTATTTCCGCTATGGCTGATGAGTTAGAAAGGACTGTACCATTAAACCTTTGTTTAATTTTAGACCACAGTGGTTCTATGGAAGGAAGACCACTGGAAACTGTTAAACAAGCGGCCGAACAACTTGTGGAGAAATTAAAGGAAGGCGATCGCCTTTCGGTTGTGGCTTTTGACCATCGAGCTAAAGTAATTGTTCGTAATCAAATTATTAATGATTCTGCTAGTATTAAGCGTGAAATTAATAAGTTAAGAGCTTCTGGTGGTACTGCTATTGATGAAGGTTTAAAGTTAGGAATAGAAGAGTTAGGTAAGGGTCAAAAAGATTCTATTTCCCAAGCTTTTCTATNGGAAGGCGATCGCCTTTCGGTTGTGGCTTTTGACCATCGAGCTAAAGTAATTGTTCGTAATCAAATTATTAATGATTCTGCTAGTATTAAGCGTGAAATTAATAAGTTAAGAGCTTCTGGTGGTACTGCTATTGATGAAGGTTTAAAGTTAGGAATAGAAGAGTTAGGTAAGGGTCAAAAAGATTCTATTTCCCAAGCTTTTCTATTAACTGATGGAGAAAATGAACATGGGGATAATGACCGTTGTCTTAAGTTAGCAAAGTTAGCAACAGACTACAATTTAACTCTAAATTCTTTGGGATTTGGTGATGATTGGAATCAAGATGTTTTGGAAAAAATTGCTGATGCTGGAGGGGGAACTCTTGCCTATATTCAACGACCAGAACAGGCAATAGAAGAGTTTGGAAAGTTATTTAATCGGATTCAATCTGTTGGACTTACTAACTCTTATCTAAGATTTTCTTTAATGCCTAAAGTTAGGTTGGCAGAACTTAAACCTATTGCCCAAGTGGCACCAGATACTATTGAATTGCCAGTACAAAAAGAGGGTAATGGGTTTATGGTTAGACTNTCTTGCCTATATTCAACGACCAGAACAGGCAATAGAAGAGTTTGGAAAGTTATTTAATCGGATTCAATCTGTTGGACTTACTAACTCTTATCTAAGATTTTCTTTAATGCCTAAAGTTAGGTTGGCAGAACTTAAACCTATTGCCCAAGTGGCACCAGATACTATTGAATTGCCAGTACAAAAAGAGGGTAATGGGTTTATGGTTAGACTGGGAGATTTAATGAAAGATGTAGAAAGAGTTGTTTTAGTTAATATTTATATTGGGCAATTACCAGAAGGAAAACAAACAATTGCTGAATTACAAATTCGTTATGATGACCCTGCTCAAAGTCAGAAAGATTTACTTTCAAAATCAATTTTAGTTAAAGCTAATGTTATGCAAAAATATCAGCCTCAAGTTAACCCTCAAGTACAAAATCATATTTTAGCTTTAGCAAAATATAGGCAAACTCAAATAGCTGAAACAAAATTACAACAGGGCGATAGAGCAGGTGCAGCTACAATGTTACAAACAGCAGCTAAAACGGCATTACAAATGGGAGATACAGGAGCAGCAACTGTTTTACAAACCAGTGCAACTCGTCTACAAGATGGAGGGGAACTTTCGGAAGCAGACCGGAAAAAAACGAGAATTGTCTCCAAAACAATTTTAAAGTAGAGGATAATTTTCTATCAGTTTAGCCAGGGAATTTTTCCCTGGTTAATAATTTAGGTAAGCATTTAGCATTCAGCCGTCAGCTATCAGCTTAATTCATTACGTTTTGAGTAGAAATTAGTATTGATAGATTTGAGGATAATTAAAAACAACTGACCTTAACCTATAGAATGTATATTTACGATAGCAGTCCTATTTTATTTGTGTATAAAAACCTTCCCACTTTTAGGGAATAGGGAATAGGGAACAGGGAACAGGAAACAGGCGGGAGTTTCAAGTTTTTTTTCTACTTTTTGATTACCCGCAACCTATGCGCGGATTGCTATATTTATGAAACAGCTAAAAGCTGACTGTTAATAGCTGAATTATGACATAATTAGATAGGGAGTCGGGAGTAATAGGAAATAATTGATTATTTCTATATAATAATTAATTGAAATAAGGAGTATGAGGAAATACTTGGCAATCAGTATTTCAAAGTATCTTTTACCATTTTTAGAATTCCAAATTTAAACTTCAAAATTTTTTGATCTAAGTTAATTTAGTAATTGTTTAATTAAGCATACAAGCCTTGTTCTTCAGAACGAAAAAAATCAGAATTATCTTCCTTATTTCAAGCTTCTTGCAACAGTCGCGAGGTAATAATTTTAAATTGTCGCGAAGCAACCTCGATCAAAAATACTAACTCATAGCTTATTAGTAAGAATTTAGCTCTTAGCAGTCAGCTAGTCTCCAGCGGAGGAAGTGCGTTAATAGCCAAATAATGAATAATTTCTTACTCGGTTAAAGGAGCTTACTTTAAGCAGTAACTTTTAATTTTCTCTCAATTTCAAGGGTTGCTTTTACTTCATCCTCCCACTAATAGCTGATAGCTGTTAGCTGACGGCTGAATGCTTACCCTTCTTATCTAAAAAATGCGGAAGTAACGACCAATATAAAAAAATATATAATAGATGATTCAAAGAAATTCTTAGAAACAAGATTCAGGCATAATAATGTGGATAATGTCGAAATTAAAATTTCCCTATCACCTAACTACTTAAAATTTATTATATTTTTACTTCTCTCTCAGTCCCCTACTCCCTACTTCCTAATTTTATTTAATTCTTCTTATCTTTACCGAAAAACTAGGGTTTAAAGCCTCTCCTTTAAAGGAGAAAAAAGAAAAAAATTTCCCTTTTAACCAATCCTCTTGTTGAAAAGAAGAGGTAATTATTAATTAGGGGTTGCTGATTAAATATCAAAGCATTTACGGATAAAGGTTTGAGCAATTTTAGGTCTGGAAAAAGTACCAGCTTTTTGGTTGATAAAGTCGAAAAAGTGAGCATTTTGGGTAGATTATGGCAGAAAAATCACTCTTACTATTCTTCCTCTTCTCTCCTCTATAATTCTCACTTCTCCTGACTCCGTACGGACGTTGCGTAACAAAAATGCGTTTTCCGTCCCGGAATGCTCCGCATTTCCTGACGGAATGCTCCGCAAACATGTCGGCGACAGCCGTTAACGGAGTTATGCGCCAGCAAAACATGTTGCGCAGCAAAACGTCCCTAACTCCTGACTCCTACCCTTACCCATAAGACTTTTTCAGCAAACCCTAATTATTAATTGTTAATTATTAATTATTGAATTTTCCCCTACTCCCCTATTCTCACAAGTATGAATTTGATTTTTTTACAAGGACAACAATGGTTTCAAAACTTATCTAGAGCATTAACAACTCCACTGTTTTATATTGGAGATAATCATCTTTCGATAAGTGCAATTGTCAGATTAATTCTATTAGCTATCGCAGTCTTAATTCTTGCTCGAAATATAGGTGCAGGAATCAAAAGATTACTGCTAACTCCTATGGGTTTAGACCGAGGTAGTAAAGAAGCGATCGCCACAGTTATTATTTATCTAGTCGCAACTTTAGGAATTTTAATTGTTTTACAAAGAGCAGGTATAGACTTAAGAACTCTTACTGTTTTTGCAGGTGTTTTAGGAATTGGAATTGGTTTTGGACTACAAAATCTTGCAAGTAACTTTATCAGTGGTTTAACCCTATTATTTGAACAGCCAATTAAAGTAGGAGATTTTATTGAGGTAGACAATTTATTAGGTACAGTAGAAAGTATCTCTATTCGCTCTACAATTGTGCGTACTCTTGACGGTATATTTGTAATTGTACCTAACATTAAATTTGTCGAAAATAATATTATTAACTGGAGTTACAAAGATCCTAAAAGTCGTCTTCATATTCCAGTTGGAGTTGCTTATGGTACTGACCCAGTGCTAGTAACAGAAACATTATTAGATGTTGCTAGAGCAGAAAGAAATATATTAAAGAATCCTTCTCCAAAAGTATGGTTTAAAGGTTTTGGTGATAGTTCTTTAGATTTTGAGTTATTAGTTTGGATTGACCATCCTCAAGATAGCGATCCAATTACAAGTTCTTTAAATTTTTTGATTGAGCATGAATTAAATCGGCGAGATATAATTATTCCCTTTCCTCAGCGTGATTTATGGTTAAAAAATCCACAAGATTTAAGTCTATTATTTAATAATATTAATATTACCAATGCCATTGAAAGTGAAGTGTTAGATCGGGATGGTATTATTTCGGAGCAGAAACAGAATAGTATTCAACCTCAGTCTCAAAAGCAAATACCAAAATCTCTTAGCAATTGGACTTTGCGCGATTTACTTAAGAGAGTTACTTATTTTGAAAGTTTTACTGATTTAAAGCTCCGACAATTAATAGAATATGGCTATAGACAATTATTCCCTAAAGGACAAATTATATGTCAGGAAAATGATGTGGGTTCTTCTTTTTATATTATTCTTTCTGGTCTGGTTGAAGTGATTTCTGAAAAAACTAATAAATATATTGCTACTCTCCACGAAGGAGAGTTTTTTGGAGAAATGTCTTTATTATTAGGTTCCCCTCGTACAGCTACAGTCAAAGCTGTTGAAGATTCAATTTTATTTGTAATAGAGCAACATGATTTGCAAAGACTCTTAGAAGAATCTCCCAGTTTAGCTGTTGATATTTCCCAAAAGCTTTGTGAACGCCGACAAGCACTACAAGAATTAGGATTATTGGATTTGAGTTCCTCTGAAAATAGTCCCTTTAACCGGATTAGAAACCGGATTCAAACTCTTTTTGGTATTTAGAAGGAAGAAGGAAGAATTCATTAATTGATAATTGATAATTACAAGAAGGTTAAAACCGTTACGGAATTGAATATCGGGAAATATCCTAGCACTTTTTTTCCCCTATCCAAGGGGAGGCTTTAAACCAGAATTATTTAATAATTAATAATTAATTATTAATTATTAATTATTGGGTAAGAAGTAATATCATGGTAGCATCGGTATTGTATAAGGTAAGGAAGAAGGAAGAAGGAAGAAGGAAGAAGTAAGAAGTAAGAAGTAAGAAGTAAAGGAAAAACCTTACATAAGGTAAATATTTCCCCAATTTTTACACGCTCCGATACCAGCGGACATGATATAAGAAGTAAGAAGGAAGAAGTAAGAAGTAATAAGGAAGTTCGTGAAAAAAAACCTTAGGTATTTGGTTTCCCCACCCCATTTTTGCTTGGGGAAAGGAAACCAAACTCCTACGATAAATAATATATTTTAGAGGTATTATCTCTCTAGTTATAGCGGTTTTCACTCATGTTGACTTGCATTACTTCTTCCTTCTTCCTTCTTATACCATTTTGAAAAAAGAATGTTACGAATAGTAAGAGCGATAAAAAGACTTCACAGGAGATGTCCCTTGGACAAAAAAAATGATGTATGACCTAAAAAACTATATTAAAGCCATTCCCATGCGACTCCGTACGGACGCCCTTATGCAACGTCCCTACCTCCTGACTCCNATGACCTAAAAAACTATATTAAAGCCATTCCCATGCGACTCCGTACGGACGCCCTTATGCAACGTCCCTACCTCCTGACTCCTAAAAATCACCCTAGTTATTTGTAGCAAACATTTATCAAACTGGTATTACTTCTTCCTTTAAACCCAAATCTCTGTACTCTAAAAAATATGAAAACTGCTATAAATTCGAGCATTCGTATAATAAAAATTAAATGAAAAGATAGTCAAATATACCACTTATAAAAACTTATAAAACATAGTAGTCGGCATTACCATTAAGCATTATCAAAGTCTCAAATTTAGTTGCAGCAAAAATTTAACTTCTAACCTCTAAATTATGACTTAAACTATATCTTTTATTGCTTTATTGCAGCTTGTGCTTCCTGGCGCAATCTATCAGCAATTCTAAATAATTCTTGACCTGTATGTAAATAATAATCATCATAATTTAGAGTAAATAACTCTAAATCATCTATTCCATCACTAACTTGATTTAAACAATAATATAAATTAGCTGCTACTCCAGCAAAATTAGATGGATTAGGCAGAGAATTAAATAAGTTATGAGCTTTTTTAAGTAGTTCCCGACAACTTTCTAAGTAATTTTGAAAAGATTCAAGCAATTGATCGTCAAAAGGATCAGCAGCTAAATCATTAATTTCACTTTTTAGAGGTTTCAGTATTGAAATTATAATTTTGTTGACTGGTTTATATACTTGATTTAACCATTTTTGCAGGTGTTCATCAATATTCTTGCCTCTTGTATGATGTTTTTGATAATATTGGCTAGTCTTTCTATATTTGTGAGAATTTTGATTAAGTTGGTGATAATCGTAAGACTTCCTTCGTTGGGGATCGCCTAATACTTCATAGGCTTCATTAATTCTAATAATACTTTCATGGTCTGCTATATCTGTATTAATATCTGGGTGAAATAACTTTACTAAACGACGATATGCCTGTTTAATTTGTCCCTGAGTTGCTGTAGGAGTAATATCTAAAATTTTATAATAATTACA
>NZ_LGSU01001218.1 GCF_002260545.1 Hydrocoleum sp. CS-953
AGCTAAAATTTTATATCTCATCCCTGATGAAAATTGCTATATAGTTAATATTTAGCTAAATCACAAACTAACTCATACAAAATTAAAAATATAGAACATGATGAACTACCGCATTACTCTACTTCCCGGTGACGGCATTGGCCCTGAAATTATGGCAGTGGCGGTAGATGTCTTGAAAGTAGTTGGGAACCAATTTAACCTCAACTTTGAATTTCAAGAAGCTCCTATTGGTGGAGTGGCCATTGATGCTACAGGGGAACCCCTACCCGGTCAAACTCTAGAAATGTGTCGTAATAGCGATGCGGTATTATTAGCAGCCATTGGTGGTTATAAGTGGGATAATTTACCGCGCCATCAACGGCCAGAAACTGGACTATTAGGACTAAGGGCCGGATTAGGATTATTTGCCAATTTACGGCCTGCCAAAATTTTGCCCCAATTAATAGATGCTTCTAGTCTCAAACGAGACATAGTTGAAGGAGTGGACATTATGGTAGTGCGAGAATTAACTGGTGGGGTTTATTTTGGCACACCCAAGGGCGTTTTTGAGACGGAGACTGGAGAAAAACGGGGTGTCAATACAATGGCCTATACTGAGTCAGAAATTGACCGTATTGCTAAGGTGGGGTTTGAGACGGCCCAGAAACGAGGGGGTAAGTTGTGTTCCGTCGATAAGGCAAATGTTTTAGAAGTCTCTCAGTTGTGGCGCGATCGCGTTACCTTACTTGCCCCAGAATATCCAGATGTAGAGTTATCTCATTTATATGTAGATAATGCTGCTATGCAGTTGGTTCGTTGGCCAAAACAATTTGATACTATCGTTACAGGAAATTTATTTGGGGATATTCTCTCTGATGCTGCTGCTATGTTGACAGGGAGTATTGGGATGTTACCTTCTGCGAGTTTAGGTGCTTCTGGACCGGGAGTGTTTGAACCTGTTCATGGTTCGGCGCCAGATATTGCGGGTCAGGATAAAGCTAATCCTCTGGCACAAGTTTTAAGTGCAGCAATGATGTTACGTTATGCTTTAGAGCAACCTGTGGCAGCAGACAAAATTGAAAAAGCTGTTTTGGAAGTATTGGAGCAGGGTTATCGTACTGGGGATATTATGTCCGAAGGAATGAAACAGGTGGGATGTAAAGAAATGGCAGAGGTTTTGTTAAAAGTTTTGAGTGTCTAGAGTTACTACTGCTAAGTTATCTAACTTTTCTTCGATAGTTGCTAATTGAGTATTAATTGATGCTTTTCTAAATTACTGCTCCTTAATTTGTTCAATATTTGTTTTAGCTTGCTCGATCGTTGGGGCGGGTTCATCTCAATATGGTTTAGCCTGATTAATTTGAACTAGAACCCACCCCTACTATTGCAACATTTTAGGCGTGTCAGTCCACTACTGGCGTGACACGCCTAAAAATGTAGGTTGGGTAGAACGATAGTGAAACCCAACAAAGCCTTATTGTTGTTGGGTTTCGATACCTCAACCCAACCTACGCCTAAAGCACCATTTTAGATGTGTCAGTCTAGTAGGTAGGTCTAATTAAACGTTAATAAAATTGTAGGGGCGGGTTTAACCGAAAGCCTTGACGTAAGCGCGATCTAGTTCTCGCTTATCCGCCCTCTAATACCAATTCCCAAAAGTAATGCTATACTTGATCAACACTTCAGTTATTAAGTAATTACCTTTGTAGAATCACCTTTTTACTGATTTGAGGCAAGTTAATGTTAATTATTCTTATCTTTACTTCTCCCGTACGGACGTTGCATGCAACGTCCCTACACTTCCCTACTCCCCTACTCAATCAAATGTATAAAAGTTTTTGAGAAATGGTATAATATTTATTGGATTTATCTATGCTCACCTACTTAGTAGTTAAGTTTTGTCAAGAAAAACGGTAATGGGTTTGAAATATGAGAGACTATAAATAAATAATTTCTGCGTTCAAGGGAAGTAGGCGATCATGACTCATGATTTTCTTAAGCCTCAGAAAATAGGTGGACTCGATACCAATACCCAGGCTGGACAACGAAGTCCGTTTGCCAGTCGTCCCTTTGCCAGAATTCCTAAACCTGAAATGTCGCCCCAAGATATACAAACGATGCGGGAACGAGCGGCACGAGCGGGTAATCCCATGGCTAAGGCGTTGGGAATTCCAGAACCCACTGTTCAACGGGAAGAATTGCCAGAAGAAGAGAAGCAAGAAAACCTCCAGATGAAGGCAAATGAGTCTGTTCAACAAAAGCAGGAACAGCCTGACCTACAAACATTGATCAGACAAAGAGCTGCACGAGTGGATACACCACTACAACGGATGATGAAGGCTCAAATGGCTCAAGCTCAGAGCTTGAAGCAGCAAGAAGAGGAAAAACTTCAAACCAAGTCTGAACTGACTGTTCAACGGGAAATGATGCCAGGAGAAGAGGAAGAAAATCTTCAGATGCAGTCAGAACCTACCCTACAACCGCAAGAATTACCAAAGGAAGAGGAAGAAGAAAACCTCCAAATGCAGGCTAATGAGTCGGTTCAACGACAGGAGATGGAGGAAGAAGAAGACTTGCAAATGAAGCCAGAACCTAGCCTCCAACTTCAGGAGATGGAGGAAGAGGAAAATCTTCAGATGCAGTCAGAACCTACCCTACAACGGGAAGAATTGCCAGAGGAAGAAGAAGACAAAACCCTGCAAATGCAGTCTGAGGATGCTATTCAACTGAAATGTCAAGATTGTGAACAGGAAAAAGTAGAAGTTCAACCGAAGCTAACCATTGGTGCGCCTGGGGATAAATATGAACAGGAGGCGGATCGAGTTGCGGCGCAGGTGGTGCAAAGGATTAATGCGCCAGCAACTCCTCCTGTATCTTCTCCCAATGGCGGCGGAGAAAATAAGATTCAGAGTAAGCCAGCAATTCCTCTCCTCCAGCAAGTACCAGAACCTTCAGAAGAAATTCGGGAGCAGGGGAGGGAAAAAATGTTTCGGAGTCAAAGTGAATTTGACCAGCGAGTATCTCGACAAGGGGTAGAGGCTTCAGTTCCTAATGTACAAGGGGATTTTGAGCGTACCTTAAATCGTGCTAAGGGAGGAGGTTCACCTTTAGATAGGGCTTTTCGAGGGAAGGTTGAACCGGAAATGGGTGCAGATTTTAGTGGGGTGAAGGTACATACTGATTCTGAGGCGGATCGGTTGAGTCAGTCTATTCAAGCGAAGGCGTTTACTACAGGAGAGGATATTTTCTTTAAGAAGGGAGAGTATGAGCCTGGGAGTAAGGAGGGACAAGAGTTGTTGGCGCATGAGTTGACTCATGTAGTGCAACAGAATAGTAGGACTCAATCAATTCAGAGGCAAAAACGAAAAATCAATCCGATCGAACAAAACCTCTTAGACCGATTGGTTAAGCTGGGCAATGCGGCAACAAGGGAAGGTGCTAAAGGAAAAGAATTCAAGAAAGTCGTGGATAGCTTCAAAAAAGCATTAGAACAACGCTTAAAATCTCTGAAAGTGGGAGAGTCATTACCTCCTGAGGTGAAAATAGTAATGTATACGCTTCTTTTATGGAGTCAGGATCCAGGCAATAAATGGGGAGAGGGGGTGTGGGATAGCAATGATTTGCAACTAAGCGCCCCAGATTATGCGACCATATCTGCGAGTCAGTATAAATGCAATGCTTATGTGGCTGAGGTGTTGTACAAAACGCTTGGTATCATTCACAAAGCTCATAAATCAGCAGAACAAAAAGGGAAATACTACCCCTACAGGGCCAGGGAATGGAGCAACCCAAAACAGAAGATTCCTCATTTCAAAATTGTCAAGGAGCCTAAAATGGGCGACGTTTGGGCAATTGGTAGTCACATTGGTGTGTACCTGGGGAAATATGAAAATAAATTGCTTTATATCAGTGCACGAGATCTTTTCCTTTCCCGCGATTTTTTTGGAGGCTCGTTACAAAAGATTGACGGTATCCAGATTAAATATGGTGAAAGCGGCGGAGTATACCGACGGTATACTCCAAGCGCCCCCCAACCGAAACCTCCTGTCCGAACCACTGTAGGGCATATGATTATTTGGTTTAAGGTGGATTCGACGACGTTACGGAAAGACAAGGAAATAGACTCTGAGATTCACCTGGCTGTGGCAATTAAAAGGGCTAAACAGCATTTGAGTCAGGCAGGAAATGGAGCCAAAATTGAATTACATGGGTATGCCTCTGAAGAAGGGTCGCCCAGTTACAACATGAAGCTATCCAGAAACCGAGCAATACGTATAAAAGCCGTATTCTCTGCAGCCGGTATTCCAGAAAGCAAAATTATGATAAAGCCCCATGGTGAGGACAAATCGTTGCCCACTCGACCGCTAAATCGCCGCGTGGAAGTTCATTTTGGGGTTGTGGCTGGAAATCGGTGATGAGCTGATCAATTCTAAAATTGTTTGATTTGGTGCGTTACGGCTTAAACTGTCCCAAAAGCAGTGCGATCGCCGATCTTGTAGGTGCGTTAATGAAATTTAACGCACCGAACCAATCGATCAAGGTGCGTTACGGCGCAACAGAAAAAATATTCTTTCTCTTGAGCAAACAAGCGCCTAACGCACCCTACTGGACTTGTGTCAATAATGATTCTGTTGTTTCCAACTTTTCCGAAGCAGCTAAATTTCTGTAAAAAAACGATTGACTAAAACGGAAATATCTGGAAACGCAAGATGGTGCGGGTATAAAANGCACCGAACCAATCGATCAAGGTGCGTTACGGCGCAACAGAAAAAATATTCTTTCTCTTGAGCAAACAAGCGCCTAACGCACCCTACTGGACTTGTGTCAATAATGATTCTGTTGTTTCCAACTTTTCCGAAGCAGCTAAATTTCTGTAAAAAAACGATTGACTAAAACGGAAATATCTGGAAACGCAAGATGGTGCGGGTATAAAAACCAACGTTATGATAGACTACTATATCCATAGTATCATAGGAACAAAACAATAATACCTATAATATAATTATGTGGAAAAAAATTGCCGAACATATCACCCAAGTCACGGTCGAAAAATTTGAAGTCAGTAACCATAGTTCCGTCGGTGGAGGTTGCATCAATAATGGTTATAAACTGACCGATGGCACTCGTGGCTATTTTGTCAAAATTAATCAAGCTTCCTTAGTGGAAATGTTTCGAGCAGAAGCATTGGGGTTAAAACAAATGTGGGAAACTCAGACTATTAGAGTTCCTAAACCCTTATGCTATGGAACAGAGGGAAATAATTGTTATATAGTATTAGAATGGTTAGACTTAGGTGGTCGCGGTAACGATAAATCTTGGGAAGAGATGGGGCGTAACTTAGCTGCTTTACATCGCTATCAAGGAAAAAGCGAATTTGGTTGGGATATTAATAATACTATCGGTTCCACACCCCAGATTAATACTTGGGTAGCAGACTGGGCAGAATTTTGGGCAACACATCGCATTGGTTATCAGCTCAAATTAGCAAAGCGTAGGGGTGGCAGTTTTAGTCAGGGCGATCGCCTACTAAAAGCTATCCCAGAATTATTAGCAAGTCATCAACCGCAACCTTCTCTAGTTCACGGAGACTTATGGGGGGGAAATGCTTCAGTTACTGCGGATGGAGACCCCGCAATTTTTGACCCGGCGACTTATTGGGGCGATCGCGAGGTTGATATTGCCATGACAGAATTATTTGGTGGTTTTCCCGCTGCTTTCTATCGTGGTTACAATGAAGTTTGGCCTTTAGATGATGGCTACAAACAACGGAAAATTCTTTATAATTTGTATCATATTTTGAATCATTTTAATCTATTTGGTGGTGGTTATGCTTCTCAAGCAGAAAGAATGATTCAGCAACTATTATCAGTTATCAGTTGAAGTAGCACTCAGCACTCAGCACTTCAGCAATCAGCTTTTCAAGGTGTATAATGGGGGGTTGAAACCCCCACGCAAAGCGCGCCACTAATTTTTCAAACTCTTGTGGGGGACTTACCCTTGAATTTTTAGCTGATAGCTAAATGCTGTTTGCGTAGGATGACCTAAGAAAAAGCTGATAGCTAGTTAACAGTTAATAGTTATCAGTCCCGCAGAAACCGGGTTTATCGACGAAATTTCCCGATGAAAATAATCAGGGTAATAAACCCGGTTTCTTGTTTATAACATCTTATAGAAGTCCTAACCGTATCTATTTAACAAGTTACGAGTTGAATACCCATCTGGGTTTTATGATTCTGGCAGTCTAAGCCTTCATAATTTTTCGGTTTCCCGAACCCTTATTGTGATTAGGCTCGACTAAACAGCTTTCCTAAACCCTTTGTATTTCAAGAAAAGATACACTCAGGGGTTCTATAGAACCCCAAAACCCCATCTCCTCACCTCCCCATCTCTCAATCTCCCCATCTCCCCGCGTCTCCGCGTCTCCGCGTCTATGTAAAAGATAGATCCGTTTAGGGGTTCTATATCATGTCCGGATAAGAGCGTGATAGAACTCCGTTCCGAGGTGCGCGACCAAAAAACGTTCTGCTTTTTATACTTTCTTTCTCCCCTCTTCCTTCGTGACTCCTGTAGGCGCGAATGGCCATTCGCCCCTACTGACTTCTGACTTCAGCTATAGCATTTCTCAAAAATTTAGAGAGACCTTGAAAAGCTGATAGCTGATAGCTGAGTGCTGAGTGCTACTTCAACAGCAACTAAACTCCATAACTGTCAGACTGGTACCAGTATAAACCACCTGTTCGAGTTGAAAACCGCTAGCTGCAAACAAATCTTTATATTCCTCTTCTGTACGCCAATGCCCCCCTGGGTTAGTAATCATCATTTGCACTGCTGCCAAAGCAGGTATTGTGCCATCAGGATATTCTACAGGCGCTCCCAAAGAAGGAACTAAAGTTTGTAAAAGTATTACCCTACCATTTTTAGAGAGAGCTTCCCGACAGTTAGTCAGCACCTTAATTGAATCTTCCCGACTAAATACTGATAGAAAATACTTCATTGTAATCGCATCAGCACCCTTTGGCAAAGATTCTAAAGCACTACCACCGACAATTTTTACTGAGTCAAGAACTCCATATTTAGAGATATTATTAGGAGCAGTTTCTACCTCATGGGGTAAGTCAAATAAAATTCCTTTACAGCCAAATCTTTTAACAATATTAGCAATTAATGTTCCTTGATTTCCTCCTACATCCATCACTGTTTGAAAACGACTAAAATCATAAACTTCAAACAATGGATCGACAGCTTCAGCAGTTAGGAAACTCATGGCATTATTGAACAGATATTTACTTTGCGGATTTTCTGTCATAAAAGAACTATAAAAATCCTTTCCTTTAGCTAATTCAAAAGGTACTTCTCCAGTCTTTAAACTACTTTCTAATTCTCGCCAACCATCCCACATATCGGGTTCTGTAATGTGCATTAAAAAATGACCGATAGATGGGGAATCATTTGTAATNGTTAGGAAACTCATGGCATTATTGAACAGATATTTACTTTGCGGATTTTCTGTCATAAAAGAACTATAAAAATCCTTTCCTTTAGCTAATTCAAAAGGTACTTCTCCAGTCTTTAAACTACTTTCTAATTCTCGCCAACCATCCCACATATCGGGTTCTGTAATGTGCATTAAAAAATGACCGATAGATGGGGAATCATTTGTAATTAAAAGTTCTGATAATTCTGTAGCAGCAAAAACACGCCCTGGCTTTTCGACAAATACTCCTAAATGAGCTAAAGCACGCAAGACAACATAAAGTTTTTCTGCTTTTGTTCCTGTTTTTTCTGCTATTATTTCAACAGTTTGTGGTCCATAATGTAGTAAATTTGGGATGCCTAAATTTGTAGCGGTATAAACACACTGACTTTGCCAGTAACCGTAGATAATTCGGTAAATTTTCTTCTTAGATTCTGATGCTGTTCCTAACATAATTATTCTCCAATTTTTCTACTATAGTAATATGAGATGATTCGTGAAAAAAAGTTGTAGGGGTTTGGTTTCCAAATCCTATTTTTGGTTGGGTTGGGAGACCACACTACTACGATAATTTGTTTCCCAATTTAATTTCTGGGAGGGTTGGGAGACCAAACCACTACGATAATTTGTTTCCCAATTTAATTTCTGGG
>NZ_LGSU01001219.1 GCF_002260545.1 Hydrocoleum sp. CS-953
GATACTGATAACTGATAACTGATAACTGAAATGACTCCAGCTAAATTTTATTTTTCCGAAACTTCTGTTCATCAAGAATTACTCAATTTTATTCCTGCTGATGCTAAAGTTATTTTAGAGTTAGGTTGTGGTAATGGTACAATAGCTTCTCAATATAAACAAATTAATCCTCATTGTCATTATATTGGGATTGAATCTAATCCAGAGTTTGCTAAAAATGCTGCTGCAAAAGTAGATAGAATTTTAGTGGGAAATATCCAAGAAAATCTTTCTACTTTAAATATCTCTCCAAAAACGGTAGACTGTCTGATTTTTGGTTTAAATTTAATGGGTATGTCTAACCCAACTGAATTTTTGAAATATTGTCAAACTTGGTTAAAAAATGATGCTCAAGTTTTGGCAATAATCGCAAATGTACAGCATTGGCGCAGAATTATTAATTTGCTCAAAGGTAATTGGGAAATTTCGGAAATAATTCGACATTGGTTTAGTCTAGAAAGTCTCAAGTCATGTTTTGCTACAGCAGGTTTACAAATATATGAAGTACAAACTCGTGGAGAAAAGGGAGAGGAGTTTGAAAAGTTTCTCCAACTTACCCAACCTCTGGTTGATGCTTTGGGTTTAGATGGAAAGAAGTTTGCTACTCAGACTGCTGCTGAATATTTCATTGTACGCGCCACCAACTCTCTGATCTCTCCCCGGAGGTTGTTAATTCAAACAATAATTATGGACCCGAAAGTTTGTGGTACTGTTAGAGTTTGGGAACCTGATCGGTTTAGCTCTACTATTCCTGGGGTCAGAACTATTTCTACTGTTAAGACTGCTGATTTGAATGTGGGGTTGCCTCAAGAGGAAAAGGTGTTTATTTGGCAACGCACAATTTTAAATTATCCTTCTGATTTCTATAAACTTAGGTCTTTGCTGGAAAAGAATTATCTGATAGTGGCTGAAATTGATGATAATCCTTTACGTCGTCCTGAATATGCTGAAAATAATTTTCTTAGTTATCGTGGCTGTCACTGTGTTCAGACTTCTACTGAGTCTCTAGCTAAATTTTTACGCCAATATAACTCTAACGTTATAGTTTTTGAGAATCAGTTATCCAGTATACTACCCCTATCTGAGCACATATTTCCCCACACTAATTATCTTAGCATATTTTTCGGAGCTGTCAATAGGCAAGCAGANTGAAAATAATTTTCTTAGTTATCGTGGCTGTCACTGTGTTCAGACTTCTACTGAGTCTCTAGCTAAATTTTTACGCCAATATAACTCTAACGTTATAGTTTTTGAGAATCAGTTATCCAGTATACTACCCCTATCTGAGCACATATTTCCCCACACTAATTATCTTAGCATATTTTTCGGAGCTGTCAATAGGCAAGCAGACTGGAAAGAGATTATGCCAATAATTAATCAAATTTTGTCAGATTATCAGGATAAAATTAGGGTCAAGGTAATCCATGATGAGTTGTTTTTTGAAAGTTTAAATACAGCGAATAAAGAATTTTATCCATTTTGTGGTTATGATAAGTATTTGGAGATTCTTGGTAGTTGTGATATTGGTTTATTACCTCTAAATGATAATCAAATTAATCAAATGAAATCTGACTTAAAGTTTGTTGAATGTGCAGGTTATGGAGTGGCTGTCCTTGCTAGTTCAACAGTTTACCAAAATTCAATTGTTGATGGTGAAACAGGTTTAATTTATTATTCTCTGTCAGATTTTGCTAGAAAATTTAGACAACTTATAATTGATAAAAATCTCCGGCAAAAAATAGTAAGTAACGCTTATAATTGGGTAAAAAATAATCGTTTATTTTGTCAATATTATCGTCAGCGTCGAGATTGGTATTTGCAAATGCTAGATGAATTACCACGTTTAAATGAAGAGTTAAAAAATCGTGTTCCTGAACTGTTTTTTTAAGGTAAGAAAGAAGAAAGAAGGAAGAAGGAAGAAGGAAGAAGGAAGAAGGAAGAAGGAAGAAGGAAGGCTTAAATTTCCTATAGAAATTAACGCTTAGTTTTACACAAACTATACCAAGCACAAATATTTCTAAACTCTCTTCCCTCCTAACTCCTAAATTATTAATTATCCATTATCCATTATCAAATGCGAATATTATTTACAGATGAATTACCAAGTTTAAATGAAGAGTTAAAAAATCGTGTTCCAGAACTGTTTTCTTAAGGTAAGAAAGAAGGAAGAAGGAAGAAGGAAGAAGGAAGAAGGAAGAAGGAAGAAGGAAGAAGGAAGAAGGAAGAAGGAAGAAGGAAGAAGGAAGAAGGAAGAAGGAAGAAGGAAGAAGGAAGAAGAAAGAAGAAAGAAGGAAGGCTTAAATTTCCTATAGATATTAATGTTTAGGTTGACACAAAAGATACCAGTAGGAATGATACAGCGCTTCCCGTTATTATAAGGTACACCCCGAAGCGTACTACATGATTTTCACCATTCACCTTGTACATCATTTGCCCGAAATATGGTGTATCATCTTCAGCTAGAGCGGAAATCTTTCTAAACTATGTTCTTTCCTGAATCCTAACTCCTAACTCCTAAATTATCAATTATCCATTATTAATTATTAATTATTAATTATCCATTATCAAATGCGAATATTATTTACAATTGCTCATTTCTTTAACCCTGAAGGTAGCGGACAACATGGTTCTTTACGGAAAGACCCACAAACAAGGCGTATAGCTTTAACTACCTGTTTAACTTCATTAAAAGCCTTATATGGTAAATCTCAGTATATAATTGATATTGGCAAACATGAAGCTATTCCTGCCAATCAAGGTAACAGTTACGATATTGATATTATTGTTTGTACAACTAAAGGTTTTCACCTATTATCTCAGATTCCTTTGTCATCAGATTTTCTGATGCACCACAACACTAATGTGGAACCTATGTTATTAGGATTTGAATGTCAAGCGGTACTAAAATCATGTCTAGGAAAATATGATTATTATTGTTATTTAGAAGATGATTTAGTTCTACACGATCCTTGGTTCTTTGTCAAATTAAAATGGTTTAATCACCATACAGGAAATGGTAATTTACTACAACCTAATCGTTATGAACTTTCACCTTTGGGGGCTGTACCAAAAGCTTATGTAGATGGAAATTTAAAACCAGAAATAACAGCTAAATTTCAAAATATTCGAGAGAAACCTCAGCTTAAGGGAAAAATTATGGAAAAATTAATTACTTTTCATAGAACTCTTAACCCCCATTCTGGTTGTTATTTTCTCAATGCTGAACAGATGGCAGAATGGGCTAGTAAACCTTATTTTTTGGATAGAGATACAAGTTTTATTGGTCCGTTAGAAAGTGCTGCGACTTTGGGAGTTATGCAGACTTTTAGGGTTTATAAACCTGCTGCTGCTGATGCTAGTTTCTTGGAAATTCAGCATTTTGGTACTACGTTTTTAAGTTTAATTGGTAATCAAATAGAACTTTTGGAAAGACAAGTTCAGGGTAAGGAAAAAAATCAGACTGAAGCTAAAAATCAAGTCAAGGAAGAAGTAAAAACAGAAACTAATTAGGTAATTAGGATCTGCTGAATAAGTATTTTGGGGAGGGTTCAACAANTGCTGATGCTAGTTTCTTGGAAATTCAGCATTTTGGTACTACGTTTTTAAGTTTAATTGGTAATCAAATAGAACTTTTGGAAAGACAAGTTCAGGGTAAGGAAAAAAATCAGACTGAAGCTAAAAATCAAGTCAAGGAAGAAGTAAAAACAGAAACTAATTAGGTAATTAGGATCTGCTGAATAAGTATTTTGGGGAGGGTTCAACAATTAATCAGGAGTCAGGAGTCAGAATAAATAGCTTCGATGCCATTTCTTAGTTAATAAATTATCTTATTAGTCAAACGGATATCTCCTGTAAAGTCTTTTCATCCCACTTATTATTCGTAACATTCTTTTTTCAAAGTGGTATTATACCATTTCTCAAAAATATTGCTATGTCTGATTGGGTGGGGAAGTGTGGGGAATATGGGAGGTGGGAGGAGAGGAAAAGTAGTGATAATAATTACTGACTAACTCATAATTGTCAACAACATACTTTGAATCTTGCTAACTACTTGACTGTTGAAGTATAGCTGTAACGGCTTGCAAACAAAAATGCCTCGGCTCGCAAACAAGGCAATTTTCAGCTCACATTAACTGCAAATAAAAACACCCTTCAGCTCACATTATCTGCAAATCAGCTCAAATTATTTGCAAATAAGCTCGCAAACAAGATTTTCGGCTCACATTAACTGCAAATAGCTTGTAACCTTGACACAGAAAGTATTATAGTCTTTTGGCTTAAATCCTTGGCCATATAATGTCTAATTAAGTGCCTTTTTGATAGTAAAACGACGTTTTATCCCTAATTGCTGTTAGCATTTATGGTAAGCTATCATCTTCGAATTTAGATATATCAAGGTGCGTATGGTTGTAGTATTTTGATACTTGCAAAAAAAAAATTAAGATAAATATAGTTAAGTAAAATTACTTATCAAAATGTATGTATTTGAAATTCTTGATTATAAGATAATAGTATATACGGATACAAAAAGGAGTTAGCTATGGTTAGCAGTAAAACTCTTAGTGAAAAAGTATCAGTCTTAGTAGGGGTTAAAAAGATTCCATCTAAGTTCTTGTTAATTAATGCCATACTACTTGGCATCCTTATTAACTTAAAGCCTGTTAATGCTCAAACAGATTTTCAAGTCCAAAATCTGAAGAATAGACTTGAAAATTTAGCATATAACTATAAACTAGCAACGTCCCCTTACGAAGGAATAGGTTATCGTTCTCAGGCTATTATGCTCCTCACAGAAATAGATATAATGACTCTCAAGAATCCTATATATTGTCAATTTGCTAGAGATTCTCAGAATTATGCAAAATCCCATGCTCTCATAGATATGTACACCAATAGCCACACATCTACTTCGGCTGAGTGTGTTGCAAAGGGTTTCTTACCAATGGAGTTTAAATAGGGGGGAGTAATTTATTATGGCAACCTTGAAAGAAGATATAAAAATTTATAGGGATGAACTCTACACGAAGGGGGATATCAAGGCTGGACTTGCAATAATTGCTGAAGCATTGGGGTATGCGACTGTGATGGGTGTAGCTCTCTATGCTATAGGCACAGTCAGTGCAGCAATTCCTTTTGCAGGTATACCTTTTGCTCGACAGCTTTTTGCTAGCGCCTCGAAGCAACTTTTTTTTGGCTTACATAGGGTATATACAGAAGCGGACTCAGATAAGAGGAAACTAATTCGTGTCGCAGTAAAATGTATAACTGGGCAGCTAGACGTTGGCTTACTAGATGTTCTTGGGGCAACAGAATCAATGGCATTGTCAGATTATAAAGATTAAGTGAAATCTGTGGAAAATTTGAAACCTTTTGGGTTTTGGTAAATTAAGCTATGAAACCTAAATTTTGCCAAGTATAAAATGCTTTGAAATTAATAGTTAGGAGAACAGCCATGGCAAGTAACGAAGAATCTCAGAAAGAAAAAAACCTAGTTGACGCTTATCGAAAAGCTCATGCCATAGCAGGATTAACTGCTATAGGTGCTACCGGGATAGGTCTTGGTGCTGGCAAGATAGCAGACGAAGCTGGTAAGGTCGAGGCATTTGAAGCTAGTCAAAGGTTTGATGAGCTTCACGATTGTGTAAGCAATTTGGACATTGAAGGAGCGCATGAAGCTCTTAATCCTAATAATATTGAGGAAACGGCAGAGATAATAAAAGATGTTGGACACGGAGTACAAGAGTTTGCCGAGCAAATTGTTGATGTTATAAGAGACTTCTTCTAAACTCTCAGACCCAAAACCGTCCCCATCAGAATCTAATTGGTGAGGGTCTGGGTTGTCGTCGCCGACATCTACCTGGACTTTAGGAAAAAACGGGTTAAAAATAAGGTCAAACCTTTATACAGTAATATTTTTACCTTAAATCAAACGTTTTCTTGATATATCTAGGTTTCAGGTGGAACGGTAAACTTTTTTTACCTACCACCTGACTCCAAAACTTAATCTACTCCAACCAACCACCCCAAGGACTAACTTCAAGTACACCTGTTGGTGTCATTATTACCCGGAATACTCCAAAAGACTTTTTCTGACTCGTAACTTCAGAATTAGCGCTACTTAACAATTTCGGTAAAGGTGTTTGTTGAATATAATCTCTAGCAGGTTGATTCATCGGTTCTAAACTGACAATGACACCATCAACATCAACTCTCATCTGAAACAGTAAATCCTCATACCAAGTAGGAGTTTGTTGCCAACTTTGGTCAATTTTGTCATATAACTTTTGGTTTAACTCCTCTAACCTAGCTGTATCACTAATTTCTGAGATTGCAACTATATCTGCTTCTTTCTTAACAACAGAAGTGGGAACTATCTCAGTAACCTCTGCTTCTTTCTTGACAACCGATGGAAGAGCAACATTCTCTGAAATGTGTTTCCTATTCAAGCTAGATACAGGCCACAATTTAATAGTACCATCAGCACTACCACTAGCAAGAGTTTGACCATTGGGGTTAAACTTTAAAGACCAAACAGCTTTAGAATGATCTGTAAACGTTTTCAGTAACTTTTCTGTTCCTACCTCCCACAGATGAATTTTTCTGTCGTAACTACTACTAGCAAGAGTTTTGCTATCAGGACTAAA
This sequence comes from Hydrocoleum sp. CS-953, assembly GCF_002260545.1. Lineage (GTDB taxonomy): Bacteria > Cyanobacteriota > Cyanobacteriia > Cyanobacteriales > Microcoleaceae > Trichodesmium. The sequence goes on from NZ_LGSU01001219.1 coordinate 6,684, forward strand.
AGCAACAGATAAAACTGCTTTGTCATGTCCTTCTAAAGTCGATAAAAGTTGACCTTTTTCTATTTGCCATAACCTAACTTTTTGGTCTTGACTCCCACTAGCAAGCATTTTGCCATCAGGACTAAAAGCGATCGCCCAAATTGTGTTTTTATGTGCTGCAAAGGAGTGGAGTTTTTTACCTGTATTCAATTGCCAGGTTTTGATTTGACCTTTTTTACAGGCGCTAGCAAGCATTTTGCCATCAGGACTAAAAGCTAGAGCAGTTATAGGTTCTGGATGTTGAATGCTCATCTTAACAGAGCCAGTTTTGAGATTCCATAGCTTAATCACACCATCATAACTACCACTTGCCAAAGTCTGACCATCAGCACTCATTGCTATAGCTTTCACATCATCGGTATGACCTTCAAGAGTCTGGATGAGGGTTCCATTTGTAAGATCCCAAAGTTTAATGCGGTTATCCCAACTACCACTAGCAAGAATTTTGCCATCCNTCATCTTAACAGAGCCAGTTTTGAGATTCCATAGCTTAATCACACCATCATAACTACCACTTGCCAAAGTCTGACCATCAGCACTCATTGCTATAGCTTTCACATCATCGGTATGACCTTCAAGAGTCTGGATGAGGGTTCCATTTGTAAGATCCCAAAGTTTAATGCGGTTATCCCAACTACCACTAGCAAGAATTTTGCCATCCTGACTCATAACAAGAGATTCGATCGCATCTGCATGAGCATTTATAGTACGAAGTAATTTACCGTTAGTTAAATTCCAAACTTTAATTTTACCATCATAGCTACTGCTTGCTAGAGTTTTGCCGTCAGCACTGATGGCAACTGCATATACCCATGCTTGATGTCCGGAAAGAGTCAGGGAAGGTAAAGTTTTTTGTTCTGATGTCCGAATATAGTTATTAGTTGATGTTGATAGCGATCGCCACGACCATATTCCGCTAATAGTTGCTAAAGTCGCTGCTGCTATAACTGTAGAATATTTCCAATGTTTAGGTTGAGCGAGCATAAATTTTAATCCTGTTATTAATTATTAGTTATTAGAAAAATTTCAGATGACTTTTTACTCTTAATTTAATTTGCACCCTTTAGTTTTTACTAATCAAAAAAATCAGATTACTGTTTACCAAAAAATTAAGGGATAAAGCCTCTCCATTCATGGATAGGACTTACGCAGTACAATGTATTTTCGTCATTGCGTTTAGCGACAGCTTTGCGATAGCAACCCATAGGGTTTGCGGAGCAGTCCGGAACGGATAGCAATCTCAAATCCTAGTTTTTCCTACCTTATGTGTAAGTCCTGATGGAGAAAAAAGAAACAAAATTCCTTGAGTGCTAATCCTTGTATTACAGAAGAGGTAATTATTAATTATTAATTATTAATTGTTAATTATTAATTGTTAATTATTAAT
>NZ_LGSU01000122.1 GCF_002260545.1 Hydrocoleum sp. CS-953
AAAGGTATACAACAATCTTTATTTCCAAGCAGAACTACTGCCGAATTAGTAGAAGATATAAAAAAGCTAACTACAGAAATTCAAGAACTATATTGTTTAGATTCTATTCCCTGGGTAATTGGATATTCAGGCGGTAAAGATAGTACCGCAACATTACAACTAATATGGAAAGCGATCGCTGAACTTCCGCAAAAAAAACGAGTTAAAACTATCCACGTTATTACTACAGATACATTAGTAGAAAATCCTATCGTTTCTGCTTGGGTAACTAACTCTTTAAAGTTAATGGAAGAGGCTGCAAAAAATCAGAAACTACCTATAGAATGTCATTTATTAAAACCAGAAATCAAAAAAACATACTGGGTGGGATTACTTGGTAAAGGATACCCAGCTCCACGCCATACATTTCGCTGGTGTACTCCCCGTTTAAAAATTGATCCTTCTAATCTTTTTATTCGTAATGTTGTTAGAAATAATGGGGAAACAATAGTTGTTTTAGGAACTCGTAAAACAGAAAGTGCTAATCGTGAAGCAATAATGAATAAACGAGAAATTGGTAGAATAAGAAACCATCTAAGTCCTCATCCTAGTCTGATTAATTCTTTACTTTATACTCCTATTGAAGACTGGCGAACTGATGAAGTTTGGCTATATTTAATGCAATGGGAAAATCCTTGGGGAAATAGTAATAAAGATTTACTAGCAATGTATCGAGGTGCAACAGAAGATAATGAATGTCCGTTAGTAGTTGATACCTCTACTCCTAGTTGTGGAAGTTCTCGTTTTGGATGCTGGGTTTGCACTTTAGTAGATAGTGATAAATCTATGTCAGCAATGATTCAAAATGATGAAGAAAAAGAATGGTTACAACCATTAGTAGACTTGCGTAAAGAACTAGATATTTTTGACCGAGATAAAAGAGATTTTCGGCGAATTTGGGGTGCAGTTCAACTATTTGAACGGAAAATAGATGGTGAAGTTTCTGTGGAACCAATACCCGGTCCGTACAAAAAAGAATGGCGAGATACTTTACTGAGAAAGTTGTTAGAAGCTCAAACAAAAATTCGTGAAACTGCTCCAGAAAATATGCGAGATATTACTCTTATTTCTTTAGAAGAACTTAGCGAAATTAGACGCATTTGGTTAGAGGAAAAACACGAGTTTGATGATAGTTTACCTCGTATATATAAAGAAGTAACAGGAGAAGAATTTCAAGACTGTCGTCCTGGTGCAGGAATAAGTCTTTTAGGTAGTGATGAATGGTCAGTATTAGAAGAAATATGTAGTGGGGATGAAATGCACCTTGAACTTATGGCAAAACTGTTAGATACAGAACGGCAATATTATATTAAGTCTCACCGATATAAGATTTACGAAAGTCTCGAACAATGTTTTGAAACAAGTTCTCGTTCTAAGGAAGAAGCTATTCAAAACGCTCACAATAAAAGAGATTTAAAAGAAGCTGTCGAGGAAGGAAAAGTTTCAGAGAAAATTAAACAATTAAGTTGGGCAAATATGAAGTTTTCTCCTCAAAGTTCGGAAGATATTGATTAGGGAAGTAAAGGAGAAATAAAAATATGAAAATTTATTTGAAAAACTCATGTCTGGAAAACCTTTCTTTTTCCCATTCAGAGTCAAAGACAAAAATTCTCTTTGTCAGACCTATCTCTTACCAGGAAAAATTCCACAATGACTCACAAGTGATGAAAATTTATCTGAAAAACTCATCTCTGGAAAACCTTTCTTTTTTCCATTCAGAGTCAAAGACAAAAATTCTCTGTTGCTTGAGAAAAAAATTCTCTTTGTCAGACTTCTCTCCAAGGAGGAAAATTCCACAATGACTCACAACGGATGAAAATTTATCTGACAAACTCATCTCTGGAAAACCTTTCTTTTTTCCATTCAGAGTCAAAGGCAAAAATTCTCTGTTGCTTGAGAAGAAAATTCTCTTTGTCAGACTTCTCTCCAAGGAGGAAAATTCCACAATGACTCACAACGGATGAAAATTTATCTGACAAACTCATCTCTGGAAAACCTTTCTTTTTTCCATTCAGAGTCAAAGGCAAAAATTCTCTGTTGCTTGAGAAGAAAATTCTCTTTGTCAGACCTATCTCTTACCAGGAAAAATGCCACAATGACTCACAAGTGATGAAAATTTATCTGAAAAACTCATCTCTGGAAAACCTTTCTTTTTTCCAGTTAGAGTCAAAGAC
>NZ_LGSU01001220.1 GCF_002260545.1 Hydrocoleum sp. CS-953
AAAAAGCTGGAGTTAAAAAACCTGATAAAGTGGCGAATAAGGATAGAAGAGGGAACCCAAGTGAGGGTAGTACCACTGGTGGAGGTACTAAAACTCCGCCGAAAATTTTAATTATGTAAATACTGGCAAAAAATTTACTTTTGGCGATAATATAAAATGTAAGCATTTATCTATTAGCAGTCAGCAGTCAGCTCCTAGCTTTTTAATGAATGAAGACAGCATTTTTTTTATTCTACTAAATTTTTAACCACACATATGAGTTATTAACTCATATAATTTGTGGCAGTAAATTATAGATGTATCTCAAAAGCTGAAAGCTGAATGCCTACTCTAAAATAACTAAAGATGAAAAATAACGAGCAACTAGAAAATCCTCAAATCAACCGTCAAGAACTATTTCTGTTAGTAACTCCAATATTAGGTTTCTTTCCCGCAATGTGGATTTTGTTTCGTCAAAAAGGTAGTCTACAACATAGAGCAGTAAGCCGATTAATTGTTACCTTAACCTTGATTTGGTTATTAGGAAATATTTTCTTGCAATTAGGAACCGAAATAGGGGAATCTGGTACTATTACCTTGTTATTAATAAATAGCCTACTAACTACTAGCTACTTCATAATTAGTTTCGGACTAATGGTTCGGATATGGAAAAGACAACCCTTATGGCTACCAGGAATTAGCCAGATAGCAGAAAAAGTGGTAGGTAAACATTTATGATTGTTAAAGATTATATTAAACTGTTCAAAACTGAAATTTTCAGCAAAATTTCTCTGACAAAAAACTTTATTTTAATATTTAGTGTGTGAGGAAACCAGTGCCCGCTAATAAATTTTTAAATTCAACCGCTAGTAAAGATTCAAAAATAGAAAATAACCAAAAACAACCTTCCCAATTTACTCCCAGACGTTGGTTTGGTTTAGGTTTAGGTTTAGCTGGAGTGGCAATGATATCTGCTACGGCAGGCGCTCTTTTAGCAGTATCTCTTTCTAGCACTCCACTAATGCAACAAAGGCTATCTCCAGAAGAAGCAGCAGTATTTTCTCAACAAGATTTGGCCAAAAGCAGTATGAGATTGCCAGAGTTAACTCGGCCTGTCAATATATTGTTACTAGGAATTAAGGTATTAACATCAGATTTAGAAGAATATCCCCAGGATGAAGACTTAGGGTATCATGCTTTGGTTAATTCTTTTAAAGGATTATCTGATACAATGCTCCTGGTTAGGTTTGACCCTAAAAATCAGAAGTTAACTTTACTTTCTATTCCCAGGGATACTCGAACTTATGTAGAGGAGCGAGGGTTAACCAAGATTAATGCTGCTAACTATTATGGTGGACCAGCCAAAAGTGCAAAAGCTGTTAGTGAACTTTTGGGTGGAGTAGGAATAGACCGTTATATTCGGGTTAATGTACAAGGTGTAGAAAAATTGATAGATGCTCTGGGTGGTGTTAAAGTTCATGTACCGAAAGACATGAAATATCAGGATGATAGTCAACACCTGTATATTAATCTTAAAGCGGGCGAACAACATCTCAATGGGGACCAGGCTCTACAATTTATGAGATTTCGCTATGATAATTTAGGGGACATTGGGCGAGTCCAACGGCAGCAACTTCTAATGCGAGCTTTTATGGAACAGTCGGTTAATGTCAAAACTCTATCTCGACTGCCAAAAATTCTTTCAGTAATTCAGTCTCATATTGATACAAATTTGAGTGTAGAGGAATTAGTGGCCTTGATGAATTTTGCTGCTAAGATTAACCGACCTGATGTACAGATGTTGATGGTGCCTGGTGAGTTTAGCGACCCTGAAAAATATAAGGCTAGTTACTGGTTGCCCGATCTGACAACTCTAGATAATATGATTGCTAAACACTTTGACTTTGGTTATGATCGCTGGGAAGTAGAAGATGTAAACTCCAACTATATTAGAGTAGCAATTCAAGACAGCACTGATAATTGGGAAACTGTTGATGAATTAGTTAGGTCTCTCAATGATTCTGGTTATTGGAATATTAAAGTTGCTAAACCCTGGAGTAAACCTTTAGAGGTAACTCGAATTATTGCTCAGAAAGGAGATATTGAAGCAGCAGAAGCAGTTCAAAAATCTCTTGGTTTTGGAGAAATTTTTGTGGAAAGTACGGGATATTTAAGGTCAGATGTTACTATTCAGTTAGGACAAGATTGGTTGCCAATTAAAGATGAATCTAGAGATTCACAAAATCAAAATTGGTAAAAACTATTATTGTTATTTGACTGTTGCAAATTTTGCAGTTAGGGCATTAAAGTTTGAAGATACTCAAATTTATGAGGACATTCCACTGGAATGTCTCTACCCTAACAAAGCTTTATCAAAATATTTTTAATCTTACCAGACAATTAAAATTTTTGATTTCTCAAGGTAAGCATTCAGCAGTCAGCTATTAACTTCATTACCTTTAAAAGAAGAAAAAGCAGTTAAGAGGTTTCAAAGAATTAAAAGTATGGGTAAAAGTCAATTAGTTAACCTTAATAAGTCTATCAAGCTACATCATTAATTCAAAAGGAAGAGCTGACCGCTAATAGCTGTTTGCGCAGCATTCCGCAGGAAATGCTTACTTCTCAAGACTCTAAGTTATTTGGTAAGTAAGTTCTATTGAGAGAAAGTAAAATTAATATACACCCAAGCTGAAATAACCAAGGAATCTCATTAAAAAACCACACTAATCCAATGACTCCTATACAAGGAGCCACTATTCTAGGAATGCCATCTAACGTTTTGACATCAGTATTCAAACTGACAAAGACAGCTAGAAAAAAAAGGATTAAGGGAATTATATTTTTCGGNTATAACTAATAGACAAATGAGAAAACTGAGTTTTAGCTGAGGAATTGCCAAGTTTAATCTTAATTTTCGGGAACATTTAATGAAAAAATAATTTCCCATTTGACCGAATATATAGCTAATAATTAATAATTAATAATTAACAATTGAATAACCTATAGCTATAACTAAGAAAAAATTAGTTAGGACATAGACTGATGATGAATCTTAGACAGCGGAAATGTTTTTCCAACTGTTGCCTGTTACCAGTTAAGTTTTTCCTGCTATAGTGAGATAGTCTGTTATAAATTATTAATGCTCTGGCGAGGGAAATTATTAATTGTTAAAAAATAACCCGTTCGGATGGTTGGAAACTTAATTTCTGATGCAGGCAACATGAAGATTTACTTACTACATACCACCTAAAATTTATCAAAATAACTTGTCACTAACCCCGCCTTGATTAGCAAAATATTTTTAGAGAGCTGCTCACGCACCCCCGTGACAAAAACAACTTCTGACTTTTAACTTCGTTAACACGCCTAGTATTAGCTGTTCCCTAAAACCTAGCAGTTTTTACCTAACTCAGAACTAAAAATTTCTATATCAGATATATTCATCAGTAAACTAATAATTCCAGAAAAAATTCTGGTATCTTAAGTATTTAAAGAAATCGAAATAGTTAATCCAAGTTATTCCAACGAAATTCCTCAAAGCTGTTAATTATGTTAGGTAAATTTTTCCGCAAACCAGAACCAGAACAAAGCGATCGCGTTCCTCCAGGTCAACACTTGGCTAAAGGTTTCCCCGTACTAACTTATGGTGAGACCCCTAATATTAGTACCGACAAATGGGAATTAAAAGTATGGGGTTTAGTTAAACCNTAGTTAATCCAAGTTATTCCAACGAAATTCCTCAAAGCTGTTAATTATGTTAGGTAAATTTTTCCGCAAACCAGAACCAGAACAAAGCGATCGCGTTCCTCCAGGTCAACACTTGGCTAAAGGTTTCCCCGTACTAACTTATGGTGAGACCCCTAATATTAGTACCGACAAATGGGAATTAAAAGTATGGGGTTTAGTTAAACCTGTCACCTTTAATTGGTCAGACTTAATGGCCATGCCACAAAATCACTTCACAGCAGATTTTCATTGTGTTACTCGTTGGTCAAAACTTGATGTTCAGTGGACAGGGGTAAAAGTTACAGACTTTATGAGTCACCTAGAAATAGATCCGAAAGCTGTCCATATTATGGAACATTGTTATGGGGGCTATACCACTAATATTTCTGTAGCTGACTTCCTGAGAGAAGAAAATTTCTTTGCTCACACTCTATCTGGTGAACCATTATCTGCCGATCATGGTGGTCCGATGAGGTTAGTAGTTCCTCATCTCTATGCTTGGAAAAGTGCAAAATGGATTAATGGGCTAGAATTTCTAGACAATGAAGAATTAGGTTTCTGGGAACGTAATGGTTATCACAAACGTGGTGAACCTTGGGCAGAAGAACGTTATGGATCTATTTGAAGATGGATAGTGAGTTCAATAATGGATAATTGATAATTACCTCCCCCTAAAAGGAAGACGATTGAATAAAAGGAAAATTTTTTCTTGTTCCTCCACGGCGAGTGAGAGGCTTTAAACCTTGATTTTTCGGTAAAGTCTAATACTCAGTTTTTATCTCCTATTCCCTATTTCCTATTTCCTATTTCCTATTTCCTATTTCCTATTTCCTATTTCCTATTTCCTATTTCCTATTTCCTATTTCCTATTCCCTGCTATGGAAAATAATAAACCTCAAAACTATCCAGCATCTCCAGAAATTATCCCTGGGTTCTCACCTTGGCTAACTCCCTTAACTTACTTTTTTGTATGTAAGGTTCTATTACCTTTTTATTTCAACATAAAAGTCAGGGGTCGAGAGAAACTTCCTACTAATAAAGAAGCAATTATCCTCGCGCCGACTCATCGTTCTCGGTGGGACCCTCTAATTATGGCTTATATGATAGGTTTAGTTAGTAACCGTTACCTGCGATATATGGTTTCTCAAGAACAAACAGAAGGTTTTCAAGGTTGGTTTATTCGTCGCTTGGGTGGTTTTCCCGTCGATCGCGATAATCCAGGAATATCTAGTATTCGTCATAGTGTTAAACTTCTGAAAGAGGGGGAAATATTGGTACTATTTCCCGAAGGAAAAATATATCCTGAAGATAATGAAATTCATTTTATTCAACCAGGAGTTTCTCGTATCGCACTACAGGTAATATCTAGTGGTGCTGAACCGAATCTTAAAATTATTCCTATTAGTATTTTATACGATCATCCTGCACCTCCACCCTGGCGCTGTGGTGTACAGGTTAATATTGGCGATCCTTTAAAAGTTAAAGATTATCTTGGTAATTCTACAAAGCAAGCGGCTCAAGAACTTACCGGGAATATGGAACTTTCTCTGAAGCAATTACATAAAAAGTAGAAGAAGAAGGAGTTATTTCAGTTATCAGTTATCAGTTATCAGTTATCAGTGCGAATCATTTGAGGTGGGGGAAGGTTTAGCCAACAGCATTAATTTTGCCATGCATTCTTCAAAACCCGCCCCCGCACATTTGCGGTTTCATCCTATTGATAGGTGATGCCGTTGTCATTAGGGCTGGTTCATCTAAATAATTGGTAATATCATTAATTGGTTTGGGTGATTTGGGCTATGATTTTTCTGGCATTCTAGAAACCGGGTTTGTGTTAGATGCCGATAAATAGTGAAATTTTTCTGCAACAAACCCGGTTTCTTATAACAGCTCTTGAGATTTCATAGCTCGGTTCACTAACGCCCATTAATTTACAGCGATTTTCATATGAATAAACCACAATCATACTGACTCCTTACTCATTACTCCGTACGGACGTTGCATGCAACGTCCCTACCTCCTTACTCCTACAACAGTTTTGTGGTCTACTCAACTGAAAAGCACTGTAAAATCGAACTCGCCCCTACCATTCCCACATATTTTAATCAGGACTCCTCACTCCTTCTTCATCTTTTAATCTGAGAATGCAAATGTTTTGTGCTTGAATAGCTGTAATTGCCACAGTATTAATAATATCCTCAACTTTACAACCGCGACTAAGATCGTTTACTGGCTTCTTCAAACCTTGCAATATAGGTCCGATCGCTATTGCTCCTGTCTCTCTTTGCACTGCCTTATAAGTATTATTCCCCGTATTCAAATCAGGAAAAACAAACACTGTTGCTTGTCCAGCAACTTTAGAACCAGGCAATTTCTGAGCTGCCACAGCAGGATCTACTGCTGCATCATATTGTATCGGACCTTCTAATTCTAACTCTGGTTGGCGTTGTTGGGCGATCGCTGTTGCTTGGCGAACTTTTTCCACTTCTTCCCCTTTACCAGAAGAACCTGAAGAATAGGATAACAGAGCGACTTTTGGTTCAATGCCAAATATAGAGGCAGTTTCCGCTGAAGCTAGAGCTATTTCAGATAATTGTTCAGGGTTGGGATCGGGATTAACCGCACAGTCTCCATAAACTAAAATGTGACTTTCCAGACACATAAAAAAGACGGAAGAAACCAGAGAAAAACCAGGTTTAGTTTTAATTATCTGTAGTGCTGGCCTAATCGTATGTTGAGTTGTATGTACTGCACCAGAAACCATGCCATCTGCATCCCCACATTCAACCATCATTGTGCCAAAGTAAGATACATCTCTCATATAATCTTTTGCGGCATCCAGAGTCATTCCTTTATGTTTTCTAAGTTCATAGAAAGTTTCTGCATATTCAAGGAATTTTGGGTGTTTGTTTGGTGTAATAATGTTGAGAGTATTAACATCTAAGTTAATGCCATGTTTTCTGATGGAACCTTCAATATCTTTGGGAGTACCTAAGAGAGTTAAATCAACCATTCCTTGACTGAGGAGAAAAGACACTGCTTGTAGGATACGAGGTTCCCCTCCTTCTGGTAAAACAATGTGCTTTTTTAGAGATTTTGCTTGTTGATGCAAATTATAAATAAACATTTTGGGAGTAATGCCATGAGACTTAATCTCACCCAACCTTTTTTCTAGCTTACTTCCATCAACATACTCGGCAAACAATTCTAGACTCAAACGAATTTTTTCGATATCTCCTGCAACAATGGAACCCTTTATCTCTTTTGCTTGAGTAGCAGTAGTATAAGTATCAGTTTCTACTGAGAGAATAGGTAGGGGATGAGCTAAACCATCAATGAGTTTCATAATTGATGGTTCAGGAGGAAAACCACCCGATAGTAAAATTCCTGCTAGAGATGGATAATTAGCTGAATGCTCTGCTTGTAACATCGCCAATATTATGTCGCCACGATCGCCAGGAGTAATAATTAATTGACCGTCCTCCAACCAATTTAAGGCGTTAGAAACTTGCATTGCTGTTATTAAATAGTCAGAGACGAGATTATCTAATTTCTTTTCTCCATCAATAAGGGATGCTTGAAGTTGTGCTGCTACTTCCCTAACTCGTGGATTTTCCAGTTTCGGAGTGTAAGGAATTACAGACAATAAATAGTTGAATTGGTCATATTCAGATGCTAATACTTGGTTAAGTTCATTAATTTGTTCAGAGACAACTTTATTAACGACAATTCCCATAATTTGACAATTTTTCTCTTGATAAGCATCTAGAGCAATTTGAATTGTACTGGTTATTTCTTCGATGTTTTTTTGGTAACCATTAGTCAAGAGAATAATCGGACAACCTAAATTATGTACAATTTCCAGATTAAGATCGAATTCTAAAGCCAAACTTTGACCTAAATAATCAGAACATTCGCAGAGAATAAAATCACAATTTGCTTCTAAGGCTTTGTATTTGGTAATGATTTTTTCTAAAACTTTCTCATGTTTATGTTGATTAATCAGTTGCATTACTTCGCTTTCTAATAAACCATAAGAATCCTCATAGTTTTGTTTCAAATTAAAGTGAGTAATCATTAATTCAATATCTTTGTCTTTATCACCTGTTGATGTTCCCTTAATTAGAGGTCTAAAAAAACCTACTTTAGTAGTTTTTAGCAAGGCTTGTTCTATAATTCCTAATGCGAGTAAAGCTTTACCACTATCTGCTTCAAGTGTACTGATATACAAAGATATTGTCATAATTTTAATTCATCCTCTTGATGTGTTGAAAGCTTATATCAATCTGATAAATGTTTGCTACAAATAGCTAGGTTCATTAATTGATAATTGATAATTGATAATTGATAATTACCTCTCCCTTTTAGGGAGAGGATTGACGAATAAGGAAAAGATTTATTTTTTT
>NZ_LGSU01001221.1 GCF_002260545.1 Hydrocoleum sp. CS-953
ACCCAAGTATAGCATTAATGCATGGGAATTGGTATAAGGTAAATACGTTGCTCAGGCTAAAAATTGCTCAAACCTAGATATATCAGGAAACAGGTTAATTAAATATCAAACCTAGACTATATAAGGGTTTGATACTATTTTTAACATATTTTTTGTGAAAGTACCGTTATTTAAAAGTCAATTCTTAATAGATATCTCTCTTCCTAAGAGAGTTTCTATAAAATAAATCTTAAGAACTGCTGTAAGGTTTATTATTGGTGGGTTACGGCAAATAACACCCAACTATTAAGTTTAACTATTAATCTGTGCCTAACCCACCCTACACAAGGATTTAATATTTTATTTACATATACCCTCTAAAGTCCTAATGGTACTTAAACAAAATAGAGACACAAAAAAGGCTCAAATATAGACTGGCAAAAGCTTTTACGTCAAAAAGGTATAAATTATGAATTACCAAGGGTTCTAGCCATTTTTAGGGCATCGACGTAATTCCCTTGTCTAGAGAGACTTTTAGGTATTTTTCCGATCATAAAATGTTTAAGTACCACTAAAACTTTATACCTAATAGGACTGACGCAGAAACCGGGTTTATCGACGAAATTTCGTGATTTGAAAAAATCAGTGCAATAAACCCGGTTTATTATTTGGGTGCGTAAGTCCTGACCTAATTAACTTAAAAACTCCTGTAATACCAATTTTAGAAAAGAATTTTACGAATAGTAAGGGCGATAAAAAGACTTTACAGGAGATGCCCCTTTGACTAATAAGATAAGTGATGAACTAATAAATGGCATCGAAGCTATTTATTCTGACTCCTGATGAATGAGGACTGACTCCTAAAACAAACCATAGTATTTGTAGCCAACATTTATCATACTTGGTCTGATACCAATTTAATAAATGTTGGCTAAATCGGATAAACTTTGATTATAACTATTTTATTTTTGATAAACTTCTCGATCAGAGATTTTTTCTTCCTTCTTCCTTCTTCCTTCTTCTTTCCTTCTTCCTTCCTTCTTCCTTCCTTCTTGCTTCCTACTTCTTCCTTCTTCCTTCTTCCTTCTTCCTTAATCAAATTAAAACCTCAGCTTTAGATGAAATATCTGAAAGCCGAGGTATTAATCATCAAACGATAGAAAATGCCAAAAATATTGCCAGTCTTAAAAGCCTATATTATTTACGGCTCATTCTAATCCCATATTTTAACTGATAGATTTAATCCTATGCGTCATAGGGTTTTTTACCAGTAAACTTAAGAGCAGCAGGTTCTGGGTTACTGCCAATATTACGGTCAATCTTACCTACATAAGGACGGCCTTCATTTACCTTCTCAGGGAAAACACCATCTTTCGGATGCAGGTATTCATTAGAACCATCAGGAAAAACCCGATAGATTTTGAAGTCCTCAATTTTGGGCTTAAATTTAGTCCGTAGTTGAGTACCGAGGGCCAAGCATTGCTCTTTGCGGGCTAAATAGAGTAGGTTTTCACCTTCATTCATAATAGCTGCGCCGCCTGTAGGCATTTCAAACACCTGTTCTTTAGAGCTAGTCCAAGTAATAGCGTACTTTTCTTCAACTTCAGCCTTGGTTAGCAAGCCACCAGTGCTGCCACCAAAAATTGGAGGTTGTCCTGTTAGTTCGTCTGCCATAGATTTCTTATATGAACCTTTTTATGGAATGGTATCACCAGGGTTACTCAAGTTTAAGAAATTGTAAGGTTCTGTTACAAAAGGATGATTTAAACTTAGGCCACATATTGGGCCATTTACTCCAAGCGCTGCTTTAGTTATCCAAATTCTACGATTAAAAAAGTGGGTAATTGCAATAGTCCCCTTGAATTTATCAATACTTTTTTTTAGTCTAAATAAAATAATGGAACAATATTGCCTTATTTTAATTTCTCCAAATCAGAATCACTATTTTATTTTTTAATTATCAATCCCAGTAAAAATTACTATTCTTAGTTAATTTGAAGCTTATATTTTTTATTTTTTATTCCTTCACAAAAATCAGGTCAATAGCCTCTCCTAGGATAGGGGATGAAAAAAATAAACTTCAGTATTTCAAGCTTTTGGCTTGAACAGTCGGTACTGATAATTGAAATGACCTCAATAAATTTATTTTTCACTTAATAGGATTGAATTCTATGCAAGTAATTTTATTTCGTCCTCAAGGTAACTTAGATTTAAAGGGTAGTTATAGACTCAAGCAAATCGTAGATAAACTAATTTTCCAAAGCCAAAATTTTTACTGGGTAATAGATATGGCATTGGTCAACAAAATTAATAATTTTGGTTTAACTACTTTAGTGGTACTCCAGAAAATTGCTGAAAAAAGAGGATGTAAATTATATCTTTTAAACCTTCAAGATGATATTCAAGTAGTTTTTCAGATTACCGGATTAGACCAAAAATTCAATGTCTTAGAAGACGAAACATTCCTCAATTCATTAAAAGCTAAACTACTACTTTGCTAGCTCTCCAATTGATTAATGAACTTCCTTTTGTCTTTCTTCTTGCTTCTGACTATTACCAACAATTGGAATAGTAAAATGAAACTGACTACCCCGATCTTTACCAGCCGACTCCGCCCAAATTTGGCCCCCTAAACGACTAATAATCTGACGACAAATAGCTAAACCTAAACCAGTACCACCCACACTGCGTCGTAAAGCACCTTCTTCTTGATAAAAACGATCAAATACAGCCTCTAACCGATTAGGTTCAATCCCACGACCAGTATCAGAGATACTCACCTTCAACATATTCTCATTATTAGAAGTTGCTCTAATTATTACTCTTCCTTCAGCTTGAGTAAACTTACAAGCATTGTCCAATAGTTTTGACAAAACCTCTACTAGCCATTCCCCATCCGCTAAGACCAAAGGTAGTTCTGCGGATACCTGGGTAGTAATATTCGGCAACTCCCTCTCTAAGTTGTGGGCACGAATACTACTTAGAGCTAAATCAACACATTCTAATAGAGGTAGATATTCTATATTCCATTCAACTCTACCACTTTCTAGATGAGACAATGTTAAGAAATCTTGCACAAGATGACGCATTCTATCTGCATCTGCCAATGCAGTTTCTAGCATTACTTGACGTAACTCTTCAGGCATATCTGGTTCTTGACTCAAACTTTCTAGGCAAACTTGAATAGTAGATAGTGGAGTCCGTAACTCATGGCCAGTAATAGCAATTAAATTACTACGAGTCCGGTCAAGAGCCTCTAATTGTTGATTTAATTCTTCTAGGTGAGTATAAGTTTCTGCCTGAATCAAAGTCATACTTAACTGAGTAGCGATCGCTTCTACTAAATCTATTTGTTCTTCAGACCAGTTATAGGGACATGAGCCACAATTATGTAATTCCACCATACCTAATAGTCGCCCCTGATACAGTAGAGGTATCATTAACCAGCTCTTAATCTCCCATTGAGATATTAAGTTTTCCAGACAATTTCTCCTCTGAGATTTGGCAGTACCTGAAGTTTCTGAAACCAAATACTCAGGTAGCAAACTTGTATCTTCTATATAAACTCGCCCTTGAGTTTGAACAACTTTTTGAAACAGATCATTATCTTTTAGAGGCCACACCTGATTCAGCAAAGATTTTACTGATACACCCAAATACTCGTGAGTAATAGTTGCTGTTCCATCCAGAGGGCGACACTGATAGATCAAACATCGGCTGGCCAAAAGTGCTTCTCCCAATTCTTGGACTGCCACTTTGATAATCTCATCAGGATCTAGCGATCGCCTCATAGCAGAAGAGATAATATTAATCAAGCGTTGTTTTTTTTCCTGGGCCGCCATTGAGCGATAAGTTTTAAGTAACTTATATTGAGTTGCTTGCAAATAAGTCACCAAACGTTCGGCAAAAGGATGATTAAAGTTAGTATTTTCATCTACTACTAAAGCTTTCTGGAAATTAGTATTATTAGAAGCAGATTTACTTTGAGGAGATTTTTTTGCCTTCCTCAAATCTAAATTAATGCCATAAATTTCTATAGCTGCTTGAACCTTTTCCTTTAACTCTGGTCTATATTTAAGGATTCGAGCAAGTAATAATTTTGCAGATTGGAGACATACCTGACGGTCAAAAGTCCAGATACCTTCAAACCGACGTGCTTGCTCCATTCCACTGAACTGAGATGTTTCATTAACTAGGCCAGAATTATCACACTCATTGCAAATCAAACAACTTGAATAATCTTGACCAAGCACCAATAGATTCCATTCCCTACTTAAAGCATCTCTAGGATTAAAAGCTACTGTTTCGTGATACTCAGAAGAATTTTTAAACTCCGTTTCTGGTGCAGCTAGTACATATACTTGGGATGTTAGGTTCGCAATTCGTCGATAACGGTGAGCTTCTTGACGATAAAAACGCTCTTTCTGAAAAGTCGCTATGACCAGAGGTTGATCGGAGCTTGCTAAAACCTGGTCTTCCATTGCATGAGAGAGAGCAGTCAGGGATGACTTAAAGTAAATTTGTGGTTTTATCTGCGGAACCTCTAGCACCAGTTCTGCCAATACGGATTTATGAATGGTCATCTGGCGGTTGATTTTTAACCTATTGCATCAATAACATCAAATATACATTGTTGATTTGACATTTATTTATAGAAGTTATTCCTATTAAGTTTTCAACCTCTTAGTGGTTTAACGCTTTATGAAAAGTTGCTATCATTTGGGATAGTCTTACACTTTCTCCATGTTCGTTTTTAGTCTCTGTTTCACTTCGCAACAGAAAAGAGTTAGCTTCTCTATAAGAGGCAGCTCGTCACTAGGAGGTATGTCTAAGGATCAACTATCTAAAAAACTTATTGCCGATAATTTTACCAGTAGTTGTTAACAGTTTTACATTCATTAACGAAAATTAATTCTATTTTATTAGGACTTACGCAAAGACCATGTGTATAGCGTTCAAAACTATAACGTTATAGTTTTTTAACTCTATATATAGTACCTCTGCGTAAGTCCTGTTTATATCAAGTATATTTTTATAGATATTTTGCTTCAGAGATTCAACCCGGTCTGTCCAGAAGATTGAAATAACATATTCTACTACAGTAGGTGTCCTTGTGAGACACTGCGGGACTCGGTTATCTCAGGTTAGGGTTTGCGCAGAATGACCTATCATAAAAAATCAAATCAATTATCGTACATAAATAATCAATTCTTTCCCCCTACTCCCTCTTTTCTGGAGAGGTTTATTGCAGTCGCTTTCTGAGATTTGCTCTCGAATAGTCTTACAGTTGCTCCACAGAAACCTGCTATTAGTAATCAGCTTTTGCAACAAACCAATAGCAAGTTTTTGACAGTTTACTAATTTTATGGTATTTTATTATTTCCTTGTTTCATCTTGGGTTTCACCACTTGAACCAAGCTCAGAATTATAAATAGCATCCAACTGTTCGCGAGCTTCTTGTACATTAACAGACCGCATCACTAACAAAGGTTCATCAATAAAATTCCCAGATTCATCCAATAGTTCTGGATGTGGAATTCTACCAGACTGAGAATAAGAGTCACGAGCAGACCCCCCTCGGTTGGAAGACAAAGATTGAGACTCAAGTCCCACTGTTAATAGACTACGGATTAAATTACGAACAGCCAAAACAGCAATAGTAGTGAAGGCTAGGATATAAAGCAAATGTAACATAGTGTTCTCCTCAAGGCTAGATAGCCACTCAGCAAATTTTAAAAAAAATTAAACAGTTTTTCTGGTTTTATTACTTTGACTCTGGATAAGTTTTATAAGCAGAAATTGTCTTATTTTGATATGTCATCATCATTTCTAGAAGAAATAGTGTTGTCGCCATAAATTAACAATTATCAACTTCAAAACTGTTTCCTGGGAAAAAGTCAACCGAACATATTTCTTAATTCAGGATATGAGTCTAGGTTGAGAGTAAAGTTTGATTGTGATTTTACATTCTATCTAGATTGCTCTTTGCGGAACCGCATCGCAACTTGCCAACATTCGGTTAGTAGCTGATGCCAAGGCATAAGCACTGTAGTTTCCACCCCAACTTGACCTTCAGTTGCTTGAAAAAGAGCTTGTGCTGTATTCACTTCCTGTTGAGCTTGCTTCACCCTATTAAGTAGGTCGAATTGCTCACTGCTACTCAGAAAAGAAATTTCTTCTCTCTCCAATAACTGGCGGGAACGCTCAAACCAGTACCCGAAATCCTCTAACAAGGGTTGCAGTACCGCTTTAAGTAAGTCTGGTTCTGGCAGTTTGGGGTTTAGCATTTTTTTAAATTTAGTTTCTTATTCTAGTTTAATCTTAACACTCTTTACACTTTTTAACATTTTGCTTAACAAATGTTTTAAAATCAGCTATTGAGATTTGAAAACGACAGGAATAAGGATTTCTCAGCCAAAACCAGTTACCTTCTACAATTATATTCTCAATAAAACCTTATTCATTTATACATACTTAAGGTACAAAAAATGCTATTGCTCACAATAATTTTTGTGACTTTAGTCAAAAGTCACAATTGAAGCTTTACAGTATCTAAGCTTCCAGGCATAAAAAAACAAATATCCTAATTTCATTTTGTTAGCCTTCAGAAAAACTTAAAAGACCAATATAAAATAACAGGAGCCGGAAACATTTACTAATAGTCCTTGCTTGAGGAAAAAATACCTTAAAAACTTAAAAAATCAGATCAAAAGCTTATAGTAGTTTTCATGCTCGATAGACCACAGTAGTAATCACCGGGGGGCATGATGGAAGATTTGTTGATGTCGCAACTTGAGGATCGAGAGCTTTGAAACTAGCCTTTGACTCCTGTACGGGCGAATGGCCAGCAAGCCCCTACGACTCCTGACTACCTGACTCCTACAACAGTTTTGTGGTCTACTCAACTGAAAAGCGCTGTCTGCAGAATCCTGTCACATCAAATAGGCCATTCTTTTAATATATCTAGGTTTATAGCGGTTTTCACTTCATGACTTGCATTACTTCTTCCTTCTTCCTCCTCTCCTAGATAATATGAGCCTTCTTTCTTTAACCCCAAATCTCTGTACTCTAAAAAACATGAAAACTGCTATAAATGATTTTCAGCCTATTGAGCTATTCCCTTTGCCCTTTTTAGATTTGCAGCTTTTTCGGCCACAAAAACATCAAACTCCCGTTAACCCTAAAAAACTGAAACGCAACGTGACCAATTTCTTTATGTATGTGTGATGCCTGGGAACCTGAAGTTAAAATCTATCCTTTTTTCCTCGGAGACGGGCAAAAGTTTGTACCGGATCTTGACTTTGAACTGCTAATTGTAGAGCAGGTTGCTCCCAGCGCAGAAAAGGATTTGTACGTTTTTCTACACCAATCATCGATGGTACAGTTGCTTCATTGCGACTACGCGCTTCCTTAACCTCAGCAAAACGAGATTGTAAATCAGCATTTTGCTCGTCAACAGTCATAGCAAACTGTAAATTTTTCAAAGTGTATTCATGGGCACACCATATTCGTGTATTGTCAGGTAAATTACGCAATTTACTCAAAGACTCTACCATTTGGCCTGGTGTCCCTTCAAATAAGCGACCACAACCACCAGCAAACAAAGTATCGCCACAAAATAACTCTCCTGTTTGTCCAGCAGCTACAGGAGGAAAATAATAAGCAATATGGCCACTTGTATGGCCGGGCACAAACAAAACCTCTCCGACTCGCTCGGCAAAATGGACGCGATCGCCTTCCTGTAAAAATACCTGTTGTCCAGGAATTCTACCTCGGTCCTCAACTCCACCATAAACTGTTAATTGGGGAAACTTTTGGATTAACTGTTGATTAGCACCTACATGGTCGTGGTGATGGTGAGTATTGAAAATAGCCACCAACTCAGCCCCCAGTGATTGAAGTTTCTGTAGCACTGGTTTAGCTTCAGCGGGGTCTACTACAGCCACAATATTTTGATTTGGGTCATGTAGTAAGAAGATATAGTTGTCTGAAAGTGCTGGTAGTCTATAAATTTCCATAAAAACTCAATTAATACCTGATCTACAAAATTTTTATTCAGGGATCTTTACCTCTTAATTATTAAATTAACGTAGTTAGGCAATGAAGGTATATATAACAGTAGAAAATGATTTGTAAAAAATCAAAAAATCCATAAA
>NZ_LGSU01001222.1 GCF_002260545.1 Hydrocoleum sp. CS-953
AGTATATAACTTAGTAGATTGAGAATAAAGACTTTAATTTGCAGCTAAATCAGGAAAGCTTCAAATTAAACATTTATGATTATGCCATTTTAAGTTATTTTTTTAAATATTATCCTTCCCTAAAATCAATGTCAATGATGTATAGTGTTGTTAAAAAATTAGAGCAAAATATAGCTCAGTTGACAGAAGAATTAAAAAAAGAGAAAGCAGAACATCAGTGTACTAAAAATGCTCTCCAAAAAAGTGAATTACATTTAGAAACAATAATTAATCAAGCATCTATAATTATTTGGGAAGTAGATAGCAAAGGTATATTTACTTTTGCACAAGGTCAACCACAACAACCAGGAATAATACCAGAAAACTTAGTCGGATATTCCATTTTTGAACGATACAAAGAAAATCAAGAAATATTGGATAAAATCAAGTTAGCAATGGGTGGAAATGAAGTTAAATGGTTTTGGGAAGTAGGAGATATCGGATACGAAACTAGAGTAATTCCCCAAAATTCAGAAATCGGTAAAATAGAAGGATTAAGAATAATTAATATTGATATTACAGACAGCAAAATTACCAAATTAGAACTCTATAAAACTCAACAAGAACTAGAAGCAAAAGTTGTAGAAAGAACATCTGCGGTAAGAGCATCAAATGAAGAACTTATAGACGAAATTGTCAGACACAAGCAAGCGAGAGAAGAACTACTATATAGACTAAATTTTGAAGAATTAATTACAACTCTATCAACCCACTTTATTAATTTAGCCCCCGACGAAATTGATCAAGGTATTCAAGTAGCTCTGGAATGGATAGGAACCTTTAGCGGAGTCGATCGTAGCTATGTATTTTTATTGGATGAAACAGGTAACTATATCAATAATAATTACGAGTGGTGTGCCACGGGAATTAAGCCACAAATTCAACAAAGAAAACAAATACCAATTACAGCATTAGGAGAATGGGAAGAGGAAATACAGAAGCTAGAAACAATTTATATTCCCAGTACAGCTAAACTTTCAAAAGAAAAATGTATGACTAAAAAAATTTTGCGCTCCCAATCCATAAAATCTCTAATTGTTGTACCAATGACATATTGTGGCATTTCTATCGGATTTTTAGGTTTCGACTCAGTTAGAGAAGAAAAAAACTGGTCAGAAGATATTATTGCTCTGTTAAGAATTATGGGAGAAATGTTTATTAATGCTCTAGAACGAAAACGAGTAGAACAAGCATTAGCAGAAAGTGAGAAAAAATATAGGCATCTAGTAGAAACTTCCCAAAATTTAATTTGGTCTCTGGATATTCAGGGGCGTTTTACTTTTGTTAATCAAGCAGCTAAACATATTTATGGTTATGAACCAGCCGAAATAATAGGTCGTTTCCTGACAGATTTTATTTATCAAGAAGAAGTAGAAAAAATTACACCAATACCAATTTTTGATCGAGACAATTTATCAACTTTTCAGTGGGAAACAATCCATAAACGCCAAGACGGAAATCCTGTATATCTTAACTTTAATGCAATTACTTTAAAAGATGAATTTGGAAATTTTCAAGGTGTTATTGGTACCGCTACAGACATAACTGAACAGAAAAAATCAGAAGAAGCTCTTCAAAAAGCTAAAGACCAGCTACAAGCAGTTTTGGATGCTGTACCTTGGTTCATTTCTTGGATTAGTTCAGACTTACGATATATAGGGGTAAACAAGAAATTAGCAGGTAGTTTTAATTTACTCCCAGAAACATTTATTGGTCAAGAAATAGGTTTTCTGGGAAGTAGTTCAGAGTTCGTTAAATCTATTAATGAATTTTTTGCTAGCTCAGAACAACAAATGTCTCAGGAAGTTGAAACTAAAGTGAATGGTACTGTAAAAAATTACCTGATTGTAGTTCAGAAATATGATCGAGGAAAAGCAGTAGTTTCAGTGGGAATAGATATTAGTGATCGGAAACAAGCAGAAGCAATGAATATAAAGTTAATTACTTCACTCAAAGAATCTGAAAGAAAGTTTCGGAGNTTGCTAGCTCAGAACAACAAATGTCTCAGGAAGTTGAAACTAAAGTGAATGGTACTGTAAAAAATTACCTGATTGTAGTTCAGAAATATGATCGAGGAAAAGCAGTAGTTTCAGTGGGAATAGATATTAGTGATCGGAAACAAGCAGAAGCAATGAATATAAAGTTAATTACTTCACTCAAAGAATCTGAAAGAAAGTTTCGGAGTCTTTATGAAGCGACAAGTGATGCTGTAATTCTACTAGATGAAAAAGGATTTATTGATTGTAATAGTGCTACTTTAACTATGTTGAGTTTGAATCAAAAAGAAGAATTTTTGACTAGAAAATTAACAGATTTTTATCCAGAATATCAACAAAATGGGCAACCATCACAACAGTTACTTAAAAGAAAAATAGCTAAAGCAATATGTAAAGGGAATAATCATTTTGAGTGGATTATTAAGAGAACAGATAATTCAGAATTTCCAGTAGAAGTTTTGTTAACTGCCATGAAAGTAGGAGATATTTCTGGAGAGAAAAAGTCATTCAAAAATAGAGTTATCCAAGCTGTAATTCGTGATATTACAGAACGGAAACGAAATGAGGAACAAATTAAAGCATCCTTAGCAGAGAAAGAGGTACTTTTAAAGGAAATTCATCATCGGGTGAAGAATAATCTACAAGTAATTTCTAGTTTATTAAGATTACAGTCAAGATATATTGAAGATGAAAATGTTATGGAAATGCTAAAAGAGAGTCAAAACAGAGTTAGATCGATGGCTCTTGTTCACGAACATCTCTATCAATCAAAAGATTTATCCAGAATTGATTTTAGTGAATATATTCGCAACCTAGCTTCTCATATATTCAAAGCTTATGAAGTTAAAGCAAGAGGAGTAAAATTAAATGTCAAAGTAGTTCCTGTTTTCTTAAATATTGACACCGTAGTTCCCTGTGGTTTAATAATTAATGAGCTTGTTTCTAATTCTTTTAAGTATGCTTTTACAGAAGAATCTTTAGGAAATATTTCTATAGATTTCAATTATGAGCATAATAATGAAAATAAATTTATTCTCCAAGTTGGTGATAATGGCATTGGTTTTCCAGAAGGTTTAGACTATAAAAATTCTGGTTCTTTAGGATTACGTTTAGTTTGCTCATTAGTAAGACAACTTAAGGGAGAAATTGAGAGAGTTAATGCAGTAGGAACAGTTTTTAAAATAACTTTTTAAGGAACAGGGAACGAGGCTTTAGAGAGTGTTTGTAAACTAAAGATTAAGACGGCCAGAGAGCTTAATGTTCGGTGGGTGGGGTGCGAAAAGTTAAATTTTGGTTACGATTGATGGTTATGGTCGCCTCACCCTCCCCACCCTACGCCTGGATTTAATATTCCTTTTACAAACAGTCTCTTAGTGATTTATAAGAAACTAAATTAGTCCATAGATAATACCATTTCTCAAAAACTTTATCTATTTCAGAGTAGGGGAGTAGGGGAGTGTAGGGACCTTGGATGCAACGTCCGTACCGGAGAAGCAAACATAAGAATAATTAATATTAAACTAGCTAAAATCAGCAAAAAAATCATTCTGATTGTCTCGATCAGTTAATAACTGAAGTACCGCCCAAGTATAGCAATAATGCATGGGAATTGGTATAATACAGTTCAGTTAAAGATTTTTTTTGCAGTTTTGTAATCTCAAGAGGTACTCTAACAATTCCATACTATCGGAGTTTTAGTCTTACCTGTTTGCGCAGTATTTCCTAGGAAACCTTATTGTTTTATAATTATATGTTCCTCCTAACTATTCTTGACTCCCCTACTCCCTAATTAATCTTATCTATTTGTGCAGCATTCCGTAGGAAACCTTATTACTTTATAATTATATGTTCCTCCTAACTACTCTTGACTCCCCTACTTCCTAATCCCTAAATAATAATAAATTATACAGGTGCATAAATAATGTCAAAATCAAAAATTATGATTGTTGAAGACGAAAGTATTATTGCTGAAGATTTAGCAGATAGTCTGAGAACCATGGGATATACAGTTGTTGATATTGTTTCTTCCGGCGAAGAAGCAATTTTAATGGCAGCAGAAAAGCAACCCAATTTAATATTAATGGATGTAATGTTACAAGGAGAAATGGATGGAGTAACAGCAGCAGAACAAATTCAGTCAAACTTACAAATACCCATAATATTCTTGACAGCTTACACCGATAATAAAACCCTACAAAGAGTAAAAGCAACAAATCCTTTTGGTTATATTGTTAAACCCTTTGAAGAAAGAAACTTACATTTAACAATTGAAATAGCTCTGCAAAGGCATCAGTATGACCCAATAACTCTATTACCAAATCGTTCTTTATTTAGAGCCAGACTAAATGAAATTTTATCCCAGAAAAATCAAGCTAGTTTAGAAGATTTATGTAATATCAAAAAATCTGATAAATATCAAAATTTTTCCAAAATACCTATCTTCTATATTAGCTTAGATCGAATTAATAGAATTAAAGTAACATTGGGTAGTAAAAATGGAGAGTTGGTGTTATGTAATATNTCAATTTGCGATAAAACGGTGCCGAAAAGATTTATGTAATATCAAAAAATCTGATAAATATCAAAATTTTTCCAAAATACCTATCTTCTATATTAGCTTAGATCGAATTAATAGAATTAAAGTAACATTGGGTAGTAAAAATGGAGAGTTGGTGTTATGTAATATGGCGAAAAGAATTCAAGATTCTATTACTGGTATTGATATGTTAGCTCGTTTGGAGGCTGCTGAGTTTGCTACAATTATGAAGCCAGTAAAAGAAAAGGAAGATGCTATTAATGTAGCTCAATCTATTTTAGATATAATCTCTCAACCAATGGTTTTAGAAGGGTATGAAGTTTATATTACTGCTAGTATAGGAATTACATTTTATCCATTAGATAATATAGAAGTAGATGAACTGCTAAAAAATGCTAATGCAGCAATGTATCATGCTCAACAAAAAGGAGGAAATAATTATCAATTGCATAAGTCAGAAGCAGTTATAATTTCTCTAGAACAACTAGCCTTAGAAACCAATTTGCGTAATGCTTTAAAACGCTCAGAATTTCAAGTTTATTATCAGCCAAAAGTTAATCTTATGACTGGTAAAATTACTGGAGCAGAGGCTTTAATTCGTTGGTATCATCCAGAAAAAGGCTTGATTTCACCAGCAGAATTTATCCCCTTAGCAGAAGAAACAGGGTTAATTATTTCCATAGGAGAATGGGTATTGCGTACTGCTTGTAATCAAACAAAAATTTGGCAAGAAGCAGGTTTTTTACCATTCCAAATAGCAGTTAACTTATCTAGGCGTCAATTTGTTCAGAAAAATCTGCAAGAACGAATTATTAAAATTCTCGAAGAAGTAGATTTAAAACCTAATCACCTAGAATTAGAAGTCACAGAAAGCTTAGTTATGCAAAACGAAAGAGCTGCAAGTAGAATGATGAAATCATGGCAAAAGTGTGGAATTAAAATATCAATAGATGATTTTGGTACAGGATATTCATCCTTAAGTTATCTCAGAGAGTTTCCATTTGATGTGATTAAAATAGACAGAAGTTTTATTCGTAATATAATTGCAGATAGCAAGACAGAAGCAATTACAATAGCAATTATTCAAATGGCTCATAGTTTAAACCTAAGAGTAGTTGCCGAAGNAAGTGTGGAATTAAAATATCAATAGATGATTTTGGTACAGGATATTCATCCTTAAGTTATCTCAGAGAGTTTCCATTTGATGTGATTAAAATAGACAGAAGTTTTATTCGTAATATAATTGCAGATAGCAAGACAGAAGCAATTACAATAGCAATTATTCAAATGGCTCATAGTTTAAACCTAAGAGTAGTTGCCGAAGGAGTAGAAACACAAGCAGAATTAGACTTTCTTCGGAAGCACAAATGTGACGAAATTCAAGGTTATTTATTCAGCGCACCATTACCTACATCCAAGTTTGAACAATTATTAAAAGAAGGAAAAAAGTCAATTTAAAATTTGAGTTGACAGAGGCACTGGGAAAGTCCGGGAAGTGTGGGAAGTGTGAGAAGTGTAGGAATAGGCAAGGGGAGTCAATAGGATGTGTAATTAATTTTAGAGTCATTTCACTTTAGATTGAGACAAAGCTTTCTTGCTATGAGGGAGTTTCAGACTTAAAAACGTCTCATTTTTAAGTTAAACTACTATACTTATATACTTATGAACTTATTACAAAAAATCACTTTCATTAATTCTAAATTCTAAATTATACTCGTCGAAAGCCACCAACCAAAACCCAAACCTAACCCAGAAATAATAGCCAAAATCAAAAAAGTAAAAAAGCCATTAAACAACTCTATCAACTTTTCTCCAGCCACCATTTGAGCAATTACTCCAGCCACAATACCAATAGCTACCCAAGACCCAATAATAATATCAGGTCCAGCACTAACCAAAGCGATCGCCACCTTCTTAGACCGAGCAGAATTCCAAGCAGCAGACCAAGCACCAACCCAAGCCCCCAAAACAAAGCCCAACATATTACCAACACCAGTACC
The DNA here is from genome assembly GCF_002260545.1 of Hydrocoleum sp. CS-953. GTDB lineage: Bacteria > Cyanobacteriota > Cyanobacteriia > Cyanobacteriales > Microcoleaceae > Trichodesmium. Next base: position 6,573 of record NZ_LGSU01001222.1, read on the forward strand.
AGTCTTTGAACCAATCACAGCATCAACTATTGTCCCAAAAACAAATCCTCCAGCAGCCCAAACAATTGAACCAACCACAACCAGCAATATATTTTCAGCCCCATTGCCAGCCAAAAACCCCACCAAAGCAACTACTCCACCAATAGTCACTACAGCAGCAACAGTTCTTGCCTTTGGTTCAGTACCAGCTATTACCCCCAGACTACATCCCCCCATAGCCCATGCCATAGCAGTTGTGATACCCCCCACATAATTTCCAGCTATCCAACCTGCTCCACCACCAGCACCCAACATAGCGATCGCCCAACACCTCTGGGAACTTGACCCCTCAATTGCCAAAACAGTCATTCCCATCCATGCCACACCTTCAACTACTGCCCAACTCCAGACAGGAGCTTTAGAAATAACCAACACCCAAGCAGTCATAGCATAAAAAAGGAAAGTACCAATTAAGCTACCCCAAGGAATATCAGAAGTTGTTGAATATGGCTGACGAGCAGATGTCTGAACATATTGCTGAGAACCATAATTATCTTTTTTATAATTTTGTGGTCTTTGAGGAGACTGAGGAGGAGTCGAGGGGTTAGGAGAAGATGGAGGGCGACGTGGTGTAGGTTTTGTTTGACTAGGAGTTGGTCTTGTTGTAGGAACTTGCTGTTGAGAATCACTTAAAAAATACCGCAATTTACGGTAAGCTTCGTTAATCTCTTTCAGACGAGTTTGGGCTTTTGCTTGTAGACGAGTATTGTGGATAAAGCGATCTGGATGCCAGACAAAAGCTAAATCTCGGTAAGCTTCTTTTACTTCTTCTAGAGAAGCACCAGGTTCAAGTTCTAGAATTTTATAGTATTGGTTTATTTCATCCACATTAGAAAAATACTCAGTAGTTAGTGATATGGGGTTACTGAAAGTCTTATTTTTTTGAAGTTAGTATGATGTTTTCATCAAAACTAATCAATGATTACTTCTATTTTGACTGTAAAGTTACTAAAATGCCATATTACTCTTCTGAGTCTACAGTGCTATAAACTATAGTGCTAGAAATTAGCTCAGATTTTCTCCAAGAGGGAAAAGCAAAACAGAGGAAATTTTCTGAATTTACCAGACCTACTACCTACTTCCCCGAAAAAATCTCAATTCAAAAATCGAAATGAAATCTATTCAGCAAAACTATAACGTTATAGATATAGGTCATATTTTCCCACAGATAGAACAGCCAGACTTAGGCAATTTTCCCTTAGTCTATCTGATCTACTACCTACTCCCCGAAAAAATCTCAATTNATATTTTCCCACAGATAGAACAGCCAGACTTAGGCAATTTTCCCTTAGTCTATCTGATCTACTACCTACTCCCCGAAAAAATCTCAATTTAAAAATCGAAATGAAATCTATTCAGCAAAACTATAACGTTATAGATATAGGTCAGATTTTCCCACAGATAGAACAGCAACAGTAGAGAAAAATTGCTTCACTCTACCAGACCTACTACCTACTCCCCGAAAAAATCTCAATTTAAAAATCGAAATGAAATCTATTGAGCAAAACTATAACGTTATAGATATAGGTCAGATTTTCCCACAGATAGAACAGC
>NZ_LGSU01001223.1 GCF_002260545.1 Hydrocoleum sp. CS-953
TCTTGTTTTAAGGCTCGTTCAATATTTAGCATTCTTCTGGCCAATTTCTGCTTGAACCATTTTACCTTATTTCCCAACAACTCTATTGTGGAACTATAGTTTGTTTTTCTTTTGTTAACTGATGATTTTCAATTGCTTTTTCATTTATAATATTAAAATTAACTAGGTCTTCTACTGGAGGAAGCAGTTTGAGAGATTCTACTGTAGATACATTCTCTCCATCAGTAATTTGCTGACAATAAAATGCCAATTCATCAATAAATTGCATACATGATATACCATCAACAATTCCATGATGAAAAGTCATAATTATTTCACAGCTATTGTGATGAGAGTCAGGATATAAAATCGTTAAACGACACAGAGGATTTTTTCCGTTTGTAAATTTTGTATGTAGTTCCTTTTCAGCAAATTTAATCGCTTCATTATCATCTTGTTTGTATATAATTTGTAGAGGAATTGCTGTTATTCCTTCTGATTGAAAATAAAACTCATCATTAGATTCAACAATGTAAACTTGAAGTATGGGATGGCGCTGTTGAACTAATTTAAGAGCTTGTTTAACAGTATCAGGTGTTAAAAATCCTTCAAGATAAACAACATTGACAATTAGTCCACCCCCCACTTCATGTCCTAGTGTCATAAATTTTTCTAATAAAGCAAGTTTTCTGTTGACAGATTTCATTTTAATTTTCTCTAATTTTAAAGTTATAGCCCTACGCGATAGGGAATAGCAGGCTGTTAAATGGTTTTAGGATTTATAAATGTCCTAATATTTGTTTAGACTGCCATACATGGATATAAAGTAAGTAAGTTGGCATGAATCAACCTAAATTTGAAGAAACATTCTACTATCTCCCTTCCTTTGACCAAAGTAGAAGTATTTAAGCAGACATGAAATAAAAAGTCCTTAGCTACTACTCTGTAATTAACTGAATTGGGAGTTTTCATAACAAATGAAAATTCCCTTGTCCCTTCTACAAAGAGATTAATTGTATAGCGCAAAGCAGCTAACCCGCTGAGTTTACTCAGGTGATTTAAAGATTCTGCTATTTTCTCTTGAGGATATTCTTCTGTACCATAGAGAAGAAATTCTAATCCTGCTGCTAGTGTCTTAGCTTCAACATTNAGATTAATTGTATAGCGCAAAGCAGCTAACCCGCTGAGTTTACTCAGGTGATTTAAAGATTCTGCTATTTTCTCTTGAGGATATTCTTCTGTACCATAGAGAAGAAATTCTAATCCTGCTGCTAGTGTCTTAGCTTCAACATTCGGTCTCCCTATAATCGTAACACGATGACCACGCCTTTTCAATTCTTGCCCCAAGGGAAGCATTGTATTTAGGTGTCCAGTCGATCCTGGACATATCAGACCAAAATTAGTCATAGTAAGTCTTTTCCCTACTCTTCAGATTTTTTATATTCATAGTCATACGAAACCGCATTTATCAAGGAAACCTTGAGGTTTGAGAGATAATAAAGTTGTTGGGAATTAAGCTAAAAAAATGGCTAAAACCCTTATTTGTCAAAGTTTATAGCGCTTTTCTGCACTAAAATTATGAAAACCTTATAGAATAAGCTTTTGAGCATTGTTCAATTTTTATTTCCCAACAACTCTAATAATTAAGGAATAAACCCGGTTTCTTGGTTAGGAAAGCGTAAGTCCTAACCAGTTACATAAATAGCAAATTTTCATGGCATATCAAAACTAATTTTCAGAGTCATAGTTAAATCTGCTTGCTACGGTTCCCGAGAAATCGGAGTAAAAAGAAACCGGGTTTGTGGGAGGTAAATGTTAGTATTCTAGGGCATTTGATACAAACCCGGTTTCTCTGCTTTTTTATACCTATACTACCGGATTTGATATCATATAGAAATAAAGGCGTTGCTGAATCTAAGGTATGAAAATAAAATTTGAGCTTTTTTTCTGGCTCTATTTTATTTAAGTCCCATTATTGAATAGTTTAGCAACTACCAAACAATACAAATCATACCCAAAATCAGCAATGCCCAAACTTTCATGCCATATCAAGACGAATTTTCAGACCTTGCGCTAAAACTTGCACATTGGGTTCAAGCATCATAGTAATATGATCCCCAGGAACAGTCTCAACTTCCACAGAACGTTGAGAAAGTTGCTCCCAACCCAAATATGAGTTCTTTTGCAGTTGGTTGCGAATAGCATCAGTCAGACCAAGAGGAGTATTCCAAACACGAACATCACTACTACGGAAAAGAGCAATAGGAGTCGGATAAAGTTTCTCTGGGTGATAATTACCCATAGCATAAATACTAGCTTTTAAAACTTTGACAAAACCATGTACTTGTCTTTTTGCTGCCTCAGAAGGACGCACATGAAGCTTTTTCACTAATCTTTCCGTCACATAATTTAATTGCTCATCAGGAGAGAAAACCTTCAGATCGTCGTAGGATATCTCTAAATTTTCCTTTAAAAAGTATTCAAATAACTTTACAACCTGACTCATATATTTAGTATCATCCCAACCCGCAATAATGAAACTACTAAATATAGGAGCTGGAATATCAAAAACAGCAAGTAAACCAATTTCATCTCCCTGTTTTTGTAACTGTTGGGATATTTCAAAAGCTACTTGCCCACCGAAAGAATGACCCCCCAAAAAATAAGGACCTTTGGGTTGAATATTTTTTAATGCGTCGATATAGTCAGCAGCGATCGCCTGTACATTTGTGTGAGGTTCTGCTTTATCGTCCATTCCTCGTGCTTGTAGTCCGTAAAATGGTTGGTCTTGACCGAGATGAAAAGCTAGAGAGTGCAGATAAAATGCAGTTCCTACACCCCCAGGAATACAGAAAAAAGGAGGTTTAGAACCCTTTGGTTGAATTGCTATTACTGGAGAAGCAAAACCTGAATCTAAATTTTCATCGGCAACTAACCCAATATCATAATTTGTAGCAGGTTCTGGCGAAAGCACTTCTGTTGCCAAATAATTAGCTAAAGCTGCAACTGTGGGATACTCAAAAATTAGTGTTGCCTTAAAAGAAGTTCCCAAACTATCTTGGAGAATATCGCTTAACTCAACAGTCGTCAAAGAATCTAATCCCATGCTAGTTAAAGGTTGTTCCCAGTCTAATTGAGATGGGTTTACTTGGAGAATATTTGAGATTAAAATCTGAAGATGGGATATTAGTAATTCCTCACGTTTTTCAGGTGTAGTCGCTAAGAGTGTTTTTCTATCCAAGAAAGCTTGCTTTTCCTTTTCTAGTAAATCAAAATCTTGGAAGATACTACTACCGACAACATCAAGACTTCCCTCCAGAAAACCTGCTTTACAAGCATGACGCTGAATTTTATTACTAGAAGTTTTCGGGATAGTTCCTGTTTTCAGTAATGATACCCCATAAACTTGTAACTGATGCTGTTGGGATACAGCTTGACGGATAGCATTAACAACCTCATCTACATCCAATTGCTCTAAGTAACTTTCCTGAACCTCCTGAACAATAACCAGTCTTTCCTCACTTTCCACTTCTACAGAAAACGCTGCACCACAACTAGGTCGTAAAGCTTGATGACTCCTATCTACTGTTAACTCAATATCCTGGGGATAATGGTTGCTACCTCGGATAATAATTAAATCTTTGAGACGACCAGTGACAAACAATTCATGATCAAGCAAAAATCCTAAGTCACCAGTTCTGAGAAACGGACCTTCCTGTGTATCTTTTAAATAACCTTGAAAAGTTTCTGCGGTTGCTTCTGGTTTATTCCAATAACCTTGAGCAACACTGGGACTAGATATCCAAATTTCTCCTACTTGGTTGCTCGAACATTCGGTTAAAGTTTCCGGGTTAACAATGATGATTTTTTCATCTGAACCAGCACGACCGCAACTAACAATTTTTTGCGTACTTTCGCTCTCATAAGTTGCTACTCTAATCTGATTTTTAGTAAATTCAGCTTTGTCAATATTCAGGATAACTGGGGTTTCTGCTTTTATTCCTAAAGTCATACTAACGACGCTTTCTGCCATCCCATAACCTACGGTAAAAGCTTCCCGACGAAAGCCATAGGGTCCAAAAGTGGAGGCAAACCGCTCAATAGTTTCTGCTCGAACAGGTTCAGCACCGCTAGCAGCTAACTCCCAACTACTGAGGTCAAGTGTTTCCCGTTCTTCAGGGGTTGTTTGGAAACAAACTAAGTCATAAGCAAAGTTAGGAGCTAAACTTTGAGTAGCTTTGTAACGAGAAATAGCCATTAACCACCGGAAAGGTTTTTGCAGAAAATCCAATGGTGACATAATTTTAACAGGGAAATTAACGTAGAGAGGTTGTAGAACTCCGACCAACAACCCTGTATTGTGACCAAAGGGCAACCAAGTCACTGTATGACTTTCAGGTGTAGTCCCAGACTGCTCATAACCCATAGCTAAATTGTGCAGAATATTCTTGTGACTTATCATTACCCCTTTGGGTTTTCCAGTGGAACCAGAAGTGTATTGCAGAAAAGCGAGGGTATCACTGTTGATATTAGGTTCTTGCCATTGCGACTCCAGGTTTTGAGCAATAATGTTGTTGGCATCTAGCAACTGCATTTTTGCTAATGTAGAATTTTCAGCAAAGCGACCTTTTAAGTAAGCTAACAGAGGTGTAGTGGTAAGGGCAAACTTTACTTGAGCATCTGTTGCAATTGATTCTAATCTTGAGAGAGACTGGTTAGGCCGAGGTGGATAGGCAGGTATAGCGATCGCTCCCGCATACAAACAGCCAAAAAATCCGGCCATAAATTCTAGTCCAGGGGGGTACAATAGTAAGACTCTTTCACCTTTAGCATCTAGGGACTGGAGATTGGCTGCTATGGCCTTGGCCTGTTGTTCTAATATTTCATAGGTCAGACTATTGCTTTCTGTTTCACCATCTTGGAGAAAAGTATAGGTTTGTTGCTGTGGTTGATTTATCGTTCTATGGTGTAGGAGGTCTATTAAAGTGTTAAATTGCATAATTAAAAAGCTAAAAATCCTTATTTTGTAATTTCAGGGTGAATACCTCTGTCATGTTTTTCAATGTCGTAAATAGTTTAACATGAATATGTATTTTCGGNGTTCTATGGTGTAGGAGGTCTATTAAAGTGTTAAATTGCATAATTAAAAAGCTAAAAATCCTTATTTTGTAATTTCAGGGTGAATACCTCTGTCATGTTTTTCAATGTCGTAAATAGTTTAACATGAATATGTATTTGTTTAAAGTCTAAAGTAATATTTTTTTTAGAGATATATAGTTAGTAAAAATTGCTAATTCAATTTTGAAGGGCGATCGCGAACCTAAAGGAACAACTTATGCTAGATTAGGATTTAGGATTATTGATTATTAGACATTAGGAGGTTGATTATGACTATAAAAAAAATGACTTTTTCTAATAATTTAGAGTGTTACTATATTAGTAGTCAGGAGGAAACTGAATTTATTTTTTCAGAAATATTTACTGAACAGCAATATCTTCAACATGGCATTGTTATCAATGAAGGAGACTGTATTTTTGATGTAGGTGCAAATATTGGACTGTTTCCTATATTTTTCAACCAATTGTTTCATTCTCTGAAAATTTATTGTTTTGAACCTATTCAACCAATTTTTGAAGTATTATCAGAGAACATTCACTTACATTCAATGAAAAATGTAATTTTATTTAATTATGGCATAAGTTCTGAAAATCAGGATGAAGTTATCTTTACTTTTTACCCCAATCTGGCAGGTAATTCAACAGCAAAACCTCTCGAAAAACTCGAAAAATTAGAACAACGAGATGGGATGGAATCTTTATTTAGTCAATAGCAGGTAGATTATTTTTATCAAAATCAAGAAGTTCGGGGTGAACTGAGAACTTTATCTTCAGTTATTAATGAATTAGAAATTAAGACCATAGACTTATTGAAAATAGATGTAGAAGGCTTGGAATATGAAGTTTTACAAGGGATAGAAGAAAACGATTGGATGAAAATTAAGCAAATTGTCGCTGAAGTTCATAATACAGAAGGAAGACTAGAGAAAGTAGAGAAAATGCTAATTGCCAATGGATTCGAGATAAAAATTGAAAAGAATAATCTTTTGTCTGATAGGTTCAACAACTTGAATTTATACGCTATTCGCCGATAAACTTAAGGTAAGTTTTTACCTGATTAATTATTCTTAAATAGAGCTTGCTAAATCAATAAATAATTTAGCAAATCCTATTTAAAAGTTTTTGTTTGTAGTAGGGCTTGAGCAACATCTATAGTTATTGCTCAAGCCCTACTACGAGCTTTAATTATAACTATTCAACCGGACATGATATAAGAGCTTTAATTATAATAACTATGTAACTAAACATGATATTAATTCTTGTAGTAAAGGCAGGATTATGTTTAGATTTCCTCTCAAATATATAGGACAGATAGCACCAAAATGAGTCATAAGAAATTTTTTCTTACTTAATATTTTCTGCTAAGACTGGTTTTCCTGTTAATACTGCCCGTTCAATAATATCAGCAGCACGGGTTACTCCACCCGATCGCTTAATTGCTTCCTGTAGTCTCAAAGCATTTTCTTTATATGACGGTTGTGTTAGTACCTGAGAAATTGCTTTTCTTAATCGAGGTACAGTCAAACGCTTCAGTGGTATAGCTTCCCCAGCTCCAGTCCAAGCTATTCGTGCTGCTACTCCCGGTTGGTCGAGGGCAATAGGAATAGCAACCATTGGTACTGCATTGTTTAAACATTCTAGAGTAGTGTTGAGACCTGCATGAGTAATAGTCAGAGTAACTTTTTGCAGCAGTTCTAACTGGGGTGCATATTTGACAACTAAAGGATTTCCCGGTAAGTTGGGTAGAGATTCTGGAGTAGCTGAACCCCCCAGAGAAATAACTAACTGAGCATCCAACCCTTCACAAGCTGCTGCAATTTTCTCAAAGACATCAACNACATTCTAGAGTAGTGTTGAGACCTGCATGAGTAATAGTCAGAGTAACTTTTTGCAGCAGTTCTAACTGGGGTGCATATTTGACAACTAAAGGATTTCCCGGTAAGTTGGGTAGAGATTCTGGAGTAGCTGAACCCCCCAGAGAAATAACTAACTGAGCATCCAACCCTTCACAAGCTGCTGCAATTTTCTCAAAGACATCAACAAAATGATTTACTAAGCTTCCCAGAGAAGCGTAAATAAAAGGTTTCCCAGTCAACTTATCCCAAGGGAATGGAACAGGTTCTCTAGTACCTGAATAATGATATGGTCCAGTGAAATGAAACCACTCCGGCAAATTTTCCCTGGGAAATTCTAACTCAGCAGGTTGTTGACTAATTTGAGCTAATTGGGAATATACATCATTAGGATGAGAATACAAAGGTAAATTCCATTGGTGACGGTACTCAGCTATCAAATCTCTAACAGGTTTTCTGAGGCGTCCAGACCAAGTGTAAGCACATCGGTTACGAAGTTTTCCCCACCAAGCAGGGTTATATTCCCAACTGGTAAAGTGAGGTGGAACCGCAGGATCTTGATGAAATACTACTGCACTACAGATGGTCACAAAAGGAATTTCCAAAATATCGGCGATCGTTCCTCCTGCAATTGAAATTGAGTCAATTAGCAAAGCATCTATACCAGCATTTTTGATAAGTTGTGGAGCATCCCTAAGTAAAACATTCGCCCCATTTTTTTTGAGCNCTGGTAAAGTGAGGTGGAACCGCAGGATCTTGATGAAATACTACTGCACTACAGATGGTCACAAAAGGAATTTCCAAAATATCGGCGATCGTTCCTCCTGCAATTGAAATTGAGTCAATTAGCAAAGCATCTATACCAGCATTTTTGATAAGTTGTGGAGCATCCCTAAGTAAAACATTCGCCCCATTTTTTTTGAGCTTAATACCATAACGCAAAGCAGCTATTCCACTGAGTTGACTCAAACGATGCAAAGATTTTTTCATCGCCTCTGGAGAAAGCTCTTCTTTCCCATAGCCAAGAAATTCTAGTCCAGCTGCTAGTACCTTGTCTTCATAACCAACTATTCCAATAAAGGTGACGCGATGACCCCGCCTTTTTAATTCTTGTGCCAAAGGTAGCATTGGGTTTAGATGTCCTGTAAAATATGCAGGACAGATAGCACCAAAATGAGCCATAATTAGTTTTTTCCTAGTTATATAGTTCCTGTTAAGAC
>NZ_LGSU01001224.1 GCF_002260545.1 Hydrocoleum sp. CS-953
TTTCTAATGTTCATCATATTTGTTTTTACTCCTACTAATCATTTTTATGTCAAAAGATTCTCAAATAATTAGATATATCCAGAAAATAAACTTACTCTTTATTGAACTTAAGCAAAAGAAGTAAAAGTCACTAAAAAAAATCATTTTTCGTATCTTTGGCTCGAAAATATGTTCCCCTACTCCCTACTCCCTACTCCCTCTTTTCTGGAGATACCTATTGAATTAATTACCATAAAAATTACCTAAAAATCAAGGTATAAAGCCTCTCCATTCATGGAGAAAAAAAGAGAAGAAAAAAACTTCCTTTTAGCAAATACTTCTATTACAGAATAGGTAATTATTAATTATTGAACAAGATTAAACTTAGGAATAGGAATTGCCCAACTAGCAACANAAAATCAAGGTATAAAGCCTCTCCATTCATGGAGAAAAAAAGAGAAGAAAAAAACTTCCTTTTAGCAAATACTTCTATTACAGAATAGGTAATTATTAATTATTGAACAAGATTAAACTTAGGAATAGGAATTGCCCAACTAGCAACAAAAAATTCTTCCACTAGCTCTTCTGAAGGTTGACTACCATCAGAAAATCGATAAGCATCCAAACCACCAAAACCATATTTTGTCCGACCAATAATCCCAACCAACTCACCATCTTGATTCAAAACCGGACCTCCACTCATCCCAACTTCAATCTCATTACTCATACCAATTTTGTAACCTTTCTCCAAGGGTAAATTCAGTACATGAATAACCTTTCCCTTAGTAAAATTATATGGTTTAATTCCTAAATCTATAGTCGGAATATAATTTACCGATTTTTGCTCATAATTAGGAAATCCAGTCACATAAACTTCCTCTCCTAAACTTAAATTAAAATTATCACTAACAACAGCAACTGGGTACTGATTATTTGTGGAAAATTTAACCACTGCCAAATCTATATCTCTATCTCTAAAATTAAATCTACTATCTTTCTGGGCAGTATATTCTTTTCCATCTGAAGTTAAAACTACAAATTTTTCTTCTCGATCAGAATCAATTACATGGGCGCAAGTTAGTACAAAATAGTCACTTCCTACTTGAGAAATAATCACCCCAGAACCAGCAATATTTTCTCCTAGTAATCTCACAGTAATAGGTTGGGCAAGCGCTTCCACAGCAGTATTTGACTTAAAAGCAGAAATTTCCTGAATTTGCTTAATATTAATTCCTTCCGGGGTGGATGCTAATGGTAAAATGCAAACTTCCAAAAAAGTTGGAATTATTGCCATTAAACTTATCAATTTTTTCATTTAATTAAATTATTATTTTGAGTCTAATTACTCCTCAATTTCCAGCTTTTTTTGTTCTTCAGTTATAGCTTCCTCTATCAACTTTTCCATATCCACTTCCAGTATTTTTTCCTGATTTACTGATGCTGCTTTTAAGCTATCATCAATAACTGCCAATTTTTCTACCCATTCATCTCCTTGATTTTTCACATCGACAAGATCTGTACTTTCAAATATTAAACTACTACTAGCATCGCCTTTCAGGGAGCTTACTAGACTAATCATAATTTTGCCGTTAGTACCTCTATTATTACTTCTGAGAGTCCACAACAAATTACTTGAATTACAAGCACCTGCTTTAGCGGCACAAACTACCGCCATACCATTAAGAATTCCTTCACTTAAAGGAGGCATTTTTGGTTTTCCTCCCCTGAGAAAATGCTGATTAAATCTATCTGTAACTGCCTGACATCTAACTTCTGGAGGATACTTTTCACCAAATTCTAATGAACCTGTCTGTGTCCATTGAATTAAAGGTCTATTAGCAGCTTTTTTCCAAAGTCCAATTATTTGACCTTGACGATTACGACGTGCTTGGTATATTGCTAACTCTGTTTGATTGTCTGGTGTACATTCAAACTTATATTTGTATGCGTAACGGCGACTAAAACGTATATTTTTAGGATGGACTGAATTTGTGGAAGTATTATCCAGCTCGTTACCAGAAGTATTCAATTGAGCTAATCTACTATTTAAGTTTGTAATTTTTGCCAAACTTGAATGTGCTTCTACTATGAGAATTTGAGCAGCGATCGCCACTACAGATAAAATAGGTAATATCTTTTTTTGTATCATAATTATTAATATTTTCTAAAGATCAGCAGACTTTAGAAATTGCTTCCCATCGACTAATTNTATTGTTCTGATTTACTTTCTCTTATAATAAAGTTCTAAATTATCTCCATGTTTATCACCTAAATAACTAATTTATCTTGATAATTTTTGGTTTTTAACAATCCCATAAACCTTTAAATTAGTTCAAAAAATCACTTGCTTCTCGTTAATTATTGTAGTAGATAATTTATGCAGAAAATCAGTCCTAATACAGCCCTTTGCATAAAGTTACAGCTATTAGCAGTCAGCACGAGTGCAATTAGAGCTTAAGGATCTTAAATGAATTTAATAGACTTTAACATCAAAGCAGACTACTTTTAGTAATATTTAATATCTGGCTCAATAAACGTTTAAACCTGCCCCAAAAAGAATAGCTAACATCCATTAGCTGACGGCTGTTTGAGCAGCATTCTGTAGGAAATGCTTACTAAAGTTAAGTACAATAATTGAAGCAATAAACTTTGAGTAAATTAGAACTTATTTTACTTACTATTGTTACTGTATTGATTAGTCGTGCAAAGTGCTATATATTTAGAATTTGGCATTAAATTTAGCAACTCTGATTCGTACCTTTTCACAACCACCCAAAAGTTCAGGATAGTTAATGTTATTGTTCATGGTTAGAATATAGACTAACTTTGACTATTAACTTTAAGGATTTTTTACCAAAAGAGATAATTATCCATTAATGAACTCTGTTTAAACCTATACAACTTAAATATAAGAAGTGGCAATTGAACGAGTTGCTCTAAACAATAACCCTTAAATTAAATATAGCAAATACCTAAATTTTACTTATATTAATTTTTAATTAAATAGGACTTACGCAGCAGACCATATATATAGAGTCACAAACTATAACGTTATAGTTTTTAAACTCTATATATAGTACCTTTGCGCAAGTCCTGTTAAAAAGTGATTAAACAGTGATTAAACTATGAGAGTGCTTACCGTTGTTATAAGTTACAGTAACACCAGGTTCCGAAATAACTAACGTACAACTGACTCTACAAACATTTCCAGTCAACTTCCTATTAGTCATACTCTGGATAACTACTAAATTCTAAGGTAGTCCTGCATAGTAATGGTAAGAATATATATTTTGTCCCACACTTCCCACAGCCCCCACACTCCCTATACCATTACTATGCACCACCACCAATTCTAAATTCTTAACCGTCAATATATGTACCTCATAACGCCCGGAAACTGCTGTAATTATTTTTGTCTCAATACTTAACGAAGTCAGAAGTCAGAAGTCAGTAGGGGTGATTTCCGTTCCGGAATACTTTCCTTCGGAATGCTCTGCAAACGTAAACGCCTAATTAGGAGCATGACCTAGGAAATCAGTTGTTTTTTGTATAGCAATGAGCGCTGGTATATTTACAAATTGCAGGAGGGGCCAAATAGCTAAAAGTCTTATATTATCGGCAATTTATTCCCCCTGTTGCCTGTTGCCTGTTGCCTGCGCACAGCGCTATAACAGGGATTTATGCGCCACTCCAAAAACATTTCGCCTTAAAAGGCAGGGTTTTAGACCCATTTTTTTTGATAAAAGTATATTTGTTTTCAGTTTTTGTTTAAAAATTTTATCAAAAAATATAATGCAAAAAATCTGTAACTCTTACACAGTCAATAATATAGCCTTTATTTTTGGTTGGTTATTGTCTCTAAGTGTAAACAAATGTTACAATAATAGAGTCAAAGCGGTTTAACGGCTTGACATTCCCGAAAAGAGCCGTTAATGTAAGATACATACCCGGGTAAACAAGTTGACTGTCATATGCAAGACAAGCAAAAAGTTACATTATATATTCAACCAGAACTGCATCGCAAGCTCAAAATAAGAGCAGCAGTTGACTCGGAACCAATGTCATCAATAGCAGAAAGGGCTATCCTTTTCTATCTAGAAAACCCAGAAGTAGTTGATGACCTAAATTCAAANCCGTTAATGTAAGATACATACCCGGGTAAACAAGTTGACTGTCATATGCAAGACAAGCAAAAAGTTACATTATATATTCAACCAGAACTGCATCGCAAGCTCAAAATAAGAGCAGCAGTTGACTCGGAACCAATGTCATCAATAGCAGAAAGGGCTATCCTTTTCTATCTAGAAAACCCAGAAGTAGTTGATGACCTAAATTCAAAATATGGACAAACCCACCGGGTATACACTTGTCCAGAGTGTACAAGCTCAGTTGTAATCCGAGAAGGAGAACTGGTCTCCATCAAAAATCAGCCAAGTGTTTTGGCAGACCAAAATATCCCAGTTAAGCAAACCCCAGAATTAGAAAAATCTGAGGCTCAACCGGGAGAACAAGAGTTAGTCCCCTGCTAATTTTTGTTGTAGCGAAAAACTACATCTGAATGACTAATTAATAGAGACAATAAAAAAATCTCTCAGAAGTCATAGTAGCAGGGAAAAAAACAAGATAAATTCACGCACTGTAAACTTTGTACCGTCTCTACTAGATCGAGGACTATGAAAGAAGAACTCAATATTCTAATCCAAGCTCAATATCCTCTGATCTACCTCGTAACCTCCGAGGAAGAGCGGTCAGAGCAGGCAATTGCAGCATTAGCTCAAGCCAAGTCCTCACGCAAGGTGTTTGTTTGGACAGTTACTCACGGTATTGTAGAGTATGGCCAAAGCAAAAACACAACTCAGCATAATACAGTCTCACCAGAGGCAGCTATAGAGTGGGTAATCAGGCAGCGAGATCCTAATAGTGGTGCTGGAATATATGTATTCAAGGATTTACATCCATTTATTGATTCACCACCAGTTACCAGGTGGTTAAGAGATGCGATCGCTAGTTTTAAAGGTACAAATAAGACAATTATATTAATGTCTCCCATGCAGAATGTGCCAATAGAGCTGGAAAAGGAAGTAGTTGTCCTTGACTTTCCACTGCCAGATATGAAGGACTTGAATCAAGTTCTGTCAAAACAATTAGAGAATAGTAAAAACCGTCGTATTTCCACAGAGACAAGGGAAAAGCTCCTGAAAGCAACTTTGGGTTTAACAAAAGATGAAGCAGAAAAAGTGTATCGTAAAGCCCAAGTAACAGCAGGACGCCTAACAGAAAACGAAGTTGAGATTGTACTTTCTGAGAAAAAACAGCTCATTAAGCGCAACGGCATTCTAGAGTATATAGAAGAGGATGAAACTATAGATGCTGTAGGTGGTCTAGAGGAACTGAAACGTTGGTTAAGGCAACGTTCTGATGCCTTCACAGAGCGTGCCAGAGAATATGGCTTACCTCAGCCAAAAGGGATGTTAATTCTGGGAATACCTGGATGTGGCAAGTCTCTAATAGCAAAGACTACATCTCGTCTTTGGGGTCTACCTTTATTAAGGTTGGATATGGGACGGGTATACGATGGTTCAATGGTAGGGCGTTCAGAGGCTAACTTGCGAAATGCTCTCAAAACAGCCGAATCAATTTCACCTGCTATTCTATTTATAGATGAGTTGGATAAAGCCTTTGCAGGTAGTACAGGTTCAGCAGACTCTGATGGAGGTACTTCTAGTCGGATATTTGGTTCATTCTTAACTTGGATGCAGGAAAAAGTTTCTCCAGTGTTTGTAATGGCAACTGCTAACCGAGTAGAACGTCTACCAGGAGAGTTTTTGAGAAAAGGTAGATTTGATGAAATTTTCTTTGTAGATTTACCAAACAAAGAAGAACGCCAAGATATTTTCAAAATTCACCTAATAAAAAGACGTCGAGATATTGAACGCTTCGATCTGGATCAACTATCTAATGTATCCGATGGCTTTTCAGGTGCAGAAATAGAGCAAGCCATAATCGCTGCTATGTATGAAGCATTTGCTCAAAATAGAGAATTTACGCAGCTAGATATTATTGCCGCAATTAAATCTACACTACCGTTATCGAAGACCATGACAGAGCAAGTTACTGCTCTACGGGATTGGGCTAGACAACGTGCGCGGCCTGCTGCATCTTCAGTCGCCGAGTATCAAAGACTGGAGTTTTAAAAGCTTTCTCCTGGTCCAAACAGGAGTAAAGGCTAGTAAACAAGATAAAGTTGCTAGCAGTTTCTAAAAAAAACCACATCTCCTCAAAATCAATTTAATGATTATGAGTGGTGGTACTATTCCATAAAAACCGTTGTTGTTTCTGTTTTGATTTTAAATTTAGGAGGAAACCCAAATGTCTCACTTCAGCACCCTTCGTACTAAGATCACTGACGCTGAAATCTTAAAAACTTCCCTGCGCGATCTGGGAGTTACAGTTAAGACTAATGCTGATGTTCGTGGCTACAATGGCCAACGTGTACGTTCCGATATCGTTGCTGTTCTCGAAGGTGAATATGATTTAGGTTGGTCTCGTAATAGCGATGGTTCTTTTGACTTAATCGCTGATTTATGGGGTGTTGCTAAGAAGCATAATCAAACTGAGTTGATCAATTCCATCAATCAGAAGTATGCCGTTAACAAAACCTTAGCTGCTGTTAAGCAACGTGGTCTACAAAACGCTAATGTCAAATTGGTAGTGCAGAAGTAATATATTTGCGCGTTCCCAAGTTTGCGGGTTAACCAAAATCGGGTTAGCCCGTTTTTTTAGCTATTTTGATTGGAACTTGTATTAACCCAGGAGTAGATAATACTAATTTTGACATACTCCCGACGTTGCCCTTACGGGAAAAAGCGGGATTCTTCAGTCTGGGAAACCCTGACCGCTGTTTAGACAGAGGTGATGTCCTCCCCCTGTTGTAATAATGGTAGATATTATAATGGCTGTGTATATAATTGTCAATGGCTATAGCAGCTAGGACTATAGGAAAACCGTACACCCTAGCCCGGCTTTCCCATACGACGCTCCCCTACGGGAGAGCGCGGGACTTCCCGCTGGGGAAGTTAAAAAAGATTGTTAGTATAGCTAAAGTTAGCTAAAGCAGCTATAGGTACTTAGAGATGTATGGTTAGATTTGAAAGTCTCACCCAAGGTTCTCAAGGAGAGTTAGGGGTGGAAAGACTGCTATTCTAACAAATACAAATATAATTTTGCTGAACTAAAAAAAACTCTAGTATGATAGCTGTTGAGTTTAACAATCACAAGATACAATAAAGAGTGCTAATTTTCATGCAGACAGAAGCTTTCAGTGAGCTTTTTCCTTTATTTAAGGGAGCTAACCCAGAAACCTTGGAATGGCTCCTATCTGTTGCAGTCAAACACGAGTATCCCTCAGACAGAGTAGTCTTAATGGAAGATGCTTGGGGTAATGCTGTCTACTTTCTGGTATCAGGTTGGGTCAAAGTCAGACGCAGGTTGTCTCCTGACAACTCAGTTGCACTCGCTATTCTAGGGAGAGGAGATTTTTTTGGTGAAATGGCCATTTTAGATGAATCACCCCGCTCAAATGATGTTGTTGCCCTATCTCCAGTCCGTTTGATTAGTATTTCGGCTCAAAGATTTATTCAAACTCTTTTCAAAGACCCTCAATTACATCACCGAATGCTACAACTGATGGTTAAGCGTCTCAGGCAGACAAACGTTCGTTATCAACTGCGTCATAGACCTCCAGCAGTAAAACTTGCTAATACATTAGTAGAATTAGCGGAAAATTACGGTCAGACTACGGAAAAAACCTGTGAAATATTTAATATTTCTGACCAAGATTTAGCTGATGTAACAGATATCACAATTGAAGAAACTAGCAAAATTATGACTAAATTAGATACTAAGGGTTGGATTAGTAGAGACCCGGAACATCAGTTAATCCACTTACTTAATCTTAAACATTTAATGCATTTAGCTAGTCAGTAAACTAGGTTAATGATTTTTGATACAGTAATATTTTTGACAAGAAGTAAAAAATTAATTAAATTATAGCTATTTTTGTCGAAAAATTTACATTAAGAACTGATATATGCTCCGGTTTAATAATTGATAATTGATAATGGATAATTGATAATTACCTCTCCCTAAAACGGATTGGATTGAATAAAAGGAAAATAAATTCATTGTTTCTCCA
>NZ_LGSU01001225.1 GCF_002260545.1 Hydrocoleum sp. CS-953
TAATAGTTTTGACTTGAGCTGAATGCTGAATGCTTAAAGCTATAATAATATACTTTACCGAATAATTAAGATTTAAAGCCAACTAGATCAAGAGAAACAATGAATTTATTTTCCTTTTATTCAATCCTATCCGTTTTTAGGGAGACGTAATTATCAATTATCCATTATCAATTATCAATTATTGAAGAAACTTCTTTGACATAAGCTATCTGAGTATTAACTCTTTCAAAACCTACCGACTCATAAAGTCGCGTCGCACCTGAAAGGTTATCCGCATCAACATACAACATTGCTGTTTCCATCCCCTCTACTTTCAATAATTTCAACCCTGACAGCAAAATACCACGCCCCAAACCCTGTTTACGGAAACCACGTCGAGTACCAAGCATATTAATTATACCATCTTTCCGTCCTTTTAATTCATTATTTTCTGAGTGAATTTGACAATCACACAAAGCAGCAAAAGTACCATCAGGCGCAACCGCAACTAAACTTAACTCTGGTTGATATTTAGAATTGTTGAGTTTATTCTTAACAAATTCAACAGTTATATCTTGATGGTTCCAATGATCAATAAAAGTTTGATTAAACATTTCTGCCCAAGCTGCTGCATCTGCTTCATTATCTATATTTTTGAGGGTAAAACCTTCAGGAAATTTAGCTTCTGGAATGGGTTCGGTAAGCGCTCGCTCCATTGTCAGAAGATACCGCTCAATTTTAAAACCACAACTTTCTAATAAAGCGGCTTTGTTGCACAAAAGGTGACGTTTAGGCTATAAATAGCATCAGGATAATACCAATCAGTAGATATGAGTAAGTCTAAGTCTAAGTCCAAGTCTAAGTCCAAGTCCAAGTCTAAGCCTCAGTACAAGGTCAAGAATTGGTCTGAGTATGATGCATCCTTGAAGCAACCAGGCAGTCTGACATTTTGGCTTAATCAAGAGGTAATAGACCAATGGCTTAACAATCACGAAAACAGGACGCAAGGGAGCATCAAATACTTACAGTAATGTGGCGATAGAATTGATGGCAACACTTTCAACTTTATTTAGCTTGGCAGGACGTCAAACTGAGGGCTTTTTAGAATCTATATTTTCTCTAATGGGACTAGAGTTACCAGTCCCAGACCACAGTACTTTTTCTCGTCGCTTGGGTAAATTGAACATAGAAATACCAGTAATGCCAACAACAGAAGCAATTCACCTGGTGGTAGATTCGACGGGAGTCAAAGTTTATGGAGAAGGAGAGTGGAAAACAAGAGTCCATGGAGTAGGTAAAGGTCGTACATGGCGTAAGTTGCATCTAGGTGTGAATGAGGCAACAGGGGAAATAGTAACTGCAGTGGTTAGTGCCAACGATGTCAGTGACCACCAAGTATTTGGCCAACTACTAGAGGTCGTAGAAAGCGAGATAGGTCAAGTGTCAGGTGATGGAGCCTATGACAAACGCAAGTGCTATGAGGCAGCCAGTGACAGAGGAGCCAAACCAACCATACCACCCCGTAAAAATGCAGTCATCTGGCATCATGGTAATTGTAATAGTCCACCTCATCCTAGGGACGAGAACCTTAGAGAAATTCGCATATGTTGGACGTCAAAAGTGGAAACATCAGAGTGGATATCACCGACGTTCTCTATCACAAACAACTATGTTTAGACTCAAAGTAATATTTGGAGGTAAGTTGCGACGACGGAAATTCGGCAATCAGGCAGTGGAATTGTTCGTACAATGTGCCATACTTAATCGTATGATACAGAATTGTCAGCCAGAAAGCTACAAAGTAGAATTTTAATTCACTAATTAACTTCTTTCTGGGGAGAAGTTGCGATCGCAACATTCATGCAACAAAGCCAATAAAGCTATGCGTTCAACATTATCGCTATGTCCTCCAGACAGCAGTTTAATTTTGACATTTCTTTCCCTACCAACTTCCCCCATCCGTTTCTCTCCCCACTCCAGAATTTGAGTTTCTAAATTATTTTGAGTTTGAGGAGCGACTCGGAACCACAAAATACCTGCTATATCTTCTCCCAGTTCAAGAATCATCAGTCCCGCAATAGCTACAAGTTGACTGTTGCCATCTTCCCATAGACAAATATCCCGCTGCTTATCTACAAAAGGATTTTCAAATTGCATTAGCATTTCTGCGGGAGATGGCCATTCATGGAATTGATTAGCTGATTTACTATTGTTGAGTAATCTAGCGATAGTGCTCCGCACCGCTGCGCGAACGCCTCTAATTCTGTTTCACCTCTATAAAAACGAGGTATTACTGTTTTAATGCTCATAATTATCTGATTTATTTTAGTAGTTACGACTTGAGTAGAGAGCATCTTGAAATTAGCTCCCGACTCCTGACTCCTGAATCATGACTTCTGACTCCATCAGCACAATTCTGAACTAATATAGCGCTACCCATTAAGGTATTTGACATTTTCTAAATCCTGAAACCCCTTGGCAGTCTGCTGTTTCCTGTTCCCTATTCCCTGTTCCCTATTCCCTATTCCCTATTCCCTATTCCCTAGCGCTATAACTGATATGATAGGATAGTTTGCCTATAGGAAAAAGATAAAAAACATTCCATACTCTATGTCTTCTGATGCTTCTGATGCCTCCGTCTCAACTACTTCCACCTCAACACAAGAAGTAAGTACCAACTTACAAGTTAGGTTCAAAACAGAGGAAGGAAAGTTGTTATTACTATTGCCACCAGAATCTAATAGTGGTGAGATAGAAAGTCCAACAGCTATGACCTGGACAGAAATTTGGCAACAGTTAAAGCAACGCCTCAAGGCGGGAGAGAGATTTTGGCAGCCAAAAACAGAAGTAGAGCTAATTGCATTTGACCGTCTATTAGATACTCGTCAACTCCAAGAAATTGCCGAAGCTCTTTTAGAAGTAGAACTAAAATTGGAAAGAGTTAGCACATCACGTCGTCAGACTGCTGTAGCTGCTGCTACAGTAGGCTATTCTGTGGAACAAAAATCTGCCTTGACTACCCTAAGTCAAACTCCTACAAAAAAAGTTCAACCCTTAGCTGAACCACTTTATCTACAAATGACTGTACGTTCTGGAGTAGAAATTCGGCATCCAGGTACCATAATAATTGTAGGAGACATAAATCCCGGTGGCTCTGTTATTGCAGATGGGGATATTCTTGTATGGGGTCGTTTACGGGGAGTAGTCCATGCAGGTGCTAAAGGAAATTCTAAGAGCGTAATTATGACTTTGCAAATGGAACCAACTCTCATTAGAATTGCCGAGCAAGTTGCTAGAGGGCCAGAAAAACCACCAGCTCAATTTTATCCTGAAGTGGCTTATGTGGTAGACCAAGGGATTCGGATTAGCAGAGTTAAAGATTTTGCTAAGATATATCGTTAAATGAAGTCAGAAGTCAGAATTCATAAGTCAGAAGTTGTTTTTATAATGGGGATGCTTCAATAATTGATAATTGATAATGGATAATTGATAATTACCTCTCCCTAAAACGGATAGGATTGAATAAAAGGAAAAAAATTCATTGTTTCTCCACGGCGAGTGAGAGGCTTTAAACCTTAATTATTCGGTAAGTAACCTTCCAAAAACATTTTGCCAATTAAGGCAGGGTTGTGCTACCCCATTATTTTGATAAATTTATTTAGGAATATAGATGAGAAATCTCCAAAAATTATATTTTTAACCTCTGGCAATTAATGGCCTCAAGATAAACAGTTAAAATTTAAGCGGGAAAAATACTCATACAAGGTTTAGAATATATCAGTTTTGAAGTCTTTGCTAACTAACTTAATTTGGCAAAAACAAAATTTTATTGACAAAATAACCCTTTGTATTGTAACAAAAATAGACCATATACAATTACTTAATGTCTAATAGCTTATGAGCAGAATTATTGTGATTACTTCTGGTAAAGGTGGAGTGGGAAAAACTACCTGCACAGCCAACTTGGGCATGGCTTTAGCTCAACAAGGTCGCCGAGTCGCAGTAATTGATGCAGATTTCGGTTTGAGAAATTTGGACTTACTTCTGGGTTTGGAAAATAGAATTGTCTATACAGCAGTGGAAGTTTTAGCAGGAGACTGTCGCCTTGAGCAAGCAATAGTTAGGGATAAGCGACAACCCCGTTTATCTCTTCTACCTGCTGCCCAAAACCGGATGAAAGAGGTAGTTACTCCTCAACAAATGCAAGAATTAGTAAATATGTTGATGCCAAAATATGACTATATTTTAATCGACTCTCCTGCTGGAATTGAACAGGGTTTCCAGAATGCGATCGCGCCAGCCCAAGAAGCTATAATTATTACAACCCCAGAAATCTCTGCTGTCCGTGATGCAGACAGAGTAATTGGACTCCTAGAAGCAAATAACGTCAGGAATATCCATCTAATAGTTAATCGGATTAGACCCCTGATGGTGCAAGCTGATGAAATGATGTCTGTACAAGATGTAGAGGAAATACTTGCTATTCCACTGATGGGAATTATTCCAGATGATGAAAAAGTAATTGTATCTACTAACCGAGGAGAACCTTTAGTATTATCAGAAAATCTTTCTCAGGCAGGTTCAGAATTTAATAATATTGCTCGTCGTTTGGATGGAGAAAAAGTAGAGTTTATAGACTTAAACCCCCCACAGGAAAACTTTTTTACTTGGCTGCGTAAACTATTGTCATCTAAAGTTATTTGACCCTTGAAAATTTACTAAATCTAATTCATTTATGAATTATCTTAGTTCAAAGATAAGCTAATGCTAAACGAAATTCTAGAAAAACTTTTTTCTAAAAATACTCCTAAGAGTCGTGACGAGGTTAAGCGTCGTCTAAAATTGGTTATTGCCCATGACCGTGCCGATCTCAATCCAGAATTAATTGAAGCAATGAGAAAAGAAATTATGGAAGTAGTATCTCGTTATGTCGAAATAGATGATAGCGATTCAGAATTTTTGTTAGAAAATAATCAAAGAGCTACAACTTTAGTAGCCAATTTACCTATAAAACGTATTAGGGCCAACCCAGATACTGATAATAGTTAAGTAATAATATAACGACGACGGATAATTGTAACATTATTGTTGACATAATTTATTTTTTTTATATTTGACAATATTGACATAAAGTGATATATTTGCCTACTTATCCTCCTGTATCATATAGAAAATTAGCGAGCAAAATAATTAATATTATCCTGGATGAACGCTTCAGTGATAATCTAAAAAATGACCGGAAAATTGGGTTTCAACCCTAGCCCTTTTAGGACAACTAAGGTTTTTCTTAAGAATTGAAATGTCCCGTATTTGTCCGGGAAAAGCGGAAAGTCAATGAGAAACTCATGTCTTGAAGCACAATTTCAAAATGTCAATTCCCCCTAACCAAGATTTTTAGGGGGGAAAGGTTGTTAAATTGTCGCCAGGGGACACTTGGAGACTAAAAACGGACGTCGAGGAAAGCATAAGACTAGCTTCAAAGTTAGCAGCATTTACTCGAACGTTTTTCTAGGACTTGTTTCTAGTTGGGCTCATGTAATGGATATGCTATTAAATTACGATCACCTTTAATGGCCCAGAGTGTGGTATATCTTAATAGACTGCCTATTTAGAGATGCAAGTATAAAGAGCGAGAGATGCGGTTGGCTTGACCGTGAATGCCTGTGGAGGTTGTGCTGCCGACAGTTACCGTAGAAGCAGGAAGTAAACATTGAAATGTCACTAATTGTGCCATTTTATATAAGTTTTATGAAGCAGGATGTCAAATATTAATCTTCAAACAAACACCTTTCCGAACAATTTCGGATAAGTCAATAATTACAGATAAGTAGAATGGTAAGCACCGCAGAAAAAACAAACGTAGGATATATTACTCAAATTATTGGTCCAGTAGTAGATGCTAAATTCCCTAGTGGAAATCTTCCAGAAATCTACAATGCCTTAAAAATTACAGGTCAAAATGAAGCTGGACAAGATGTGTCCGTGACCTGTGAAGTGCAACAACTTCTAGGGGACAACCAAGTTAGAGCTGTGGCCATGAGCGCCACAGATGGCCTAGTACGTGGTATGGAAGTAATAGATACCCGTGCAGCAATTAGTGTACCTGTAGGCACCGCGACCCTTGGTAGAATATTTAATGTTGTCGGTGAACCAGTAGACGAATTAGGTCCAATTGCCACCGAGGACAAATCACCCATTCACCGTGAAGCTCCTAAACTTGTAGAACTAGAAACAAAACCTGCCGTTTTTGAAACAGGTATTAAAGTTGTAGATCTATTGGCTCCCTATCGTCGTGGTGGAAAAATTGGTCTATTTGGTGGTGCGGGTGTAGGTAAAACCGTTATCATCATGGAATTAATTAACAACATCGCTAAAGCTCACGGTGGAGTATCTGTGTTTGGAGGTGTGGGAGAACGGACTCGTGAAGGTAATGACCTTTATAATGAAATGATTGAGTCCGGCGTGATCAACCCAGACAACCTCACCGATTCTAAAGTGGCCTTGGTTTATGGTCAGATGAACGAACCACCAGGAGCAAGGATGCGTGTAGGTCTATCTGCTCTAACAATGGCAGAATATTTCCGGGATGTTAGTAAGCAAGACGTACTACTTTTCATTGATAATATCTTCCGATTTGTACAAGCAGGTTCTGAAGTATCAGCGCTTTTGGGAAGAATGCCTTCTGCTGTGGGATATCAACCTACCCTTGGTACAGAGATGGGTGAGTTGCAAGAACGAATTACATCCACAAAAGAAGGTTCAATTACTTCTATTCAAGCAGTATATGTACCTGCAGATGACTTGACAGACCCTGCGCCTGCGACTACTTTTGCTCACCTAGATGCTACTACAGTATTATCAAGGGGTCTTGCTTCTAAGGGTATCTATCCAGCAGTTGACCCCTTGGATTCTACATCTACTATGTTACAACCAAGCGTAGTTGGTGATGACCACTATAATGTTGCTCGTTCAGTACAATCTACTCTACAAAGATACAAGGAACTTCAAGATATTATCGCTATTCTTGGTCTGGATGAATTATCAGAAGATGACCGTCTAGTTGTAGCTCGTGCTCGTAAGATTGAGCGCTTCTTATCACAGCCATTCTTTGTAGCTGAAGTATTTACTGGTTCTCCTGGTCAATATGTGAAGTTGGAAGATACCATGAAAGGCTTCAAAATGATTTTATCTGGTGAACTTGATGATTTACCAGAGCAAGCTTTCTATATGGTGGGTGGTATTGACCAAGTAATTGCTAAAGCTGAAAAACTTAAGGCAGAAGCATAGTCATAATTTGCTCTGTTCGTCCTCAGCTAGGAAATAAATGTTGACCAAAAAATAAGGTCTCCTACCCCTTGCAGGGGCTCGAAAAAAATAAACTTCAGTATTTTAAACCTCTGGCTTTCCTGCGGAATGCGGAGCTAACAGCCAGAGGTACTGATAACTGATAAATGATAACTGATAACTGAAATGACATTAACTGTGCGTGTAATAGCTCCCGACAAAACAGTTTGGGACTCAGAAGCTCAAGAAGTAATTCTACCTAGTACAACAGGTCAATTAGGAATTTTAGGTGGACACGCTCCACTGTTAACCGCCCTCGATACAGGTGTAATGCGAGTTCGTGCTGAAAAGGACTGGATGCCGATCGCTCTGATGGGTGGTTTTGCTGAAGTAGAAGCAGATGAAGTAACTATACTTGTTAATGGTGCTGAAAGAGGAGATGCTATTGACAAAGAAGAAGCTCGTTTAGGATATCAGGAAGCTGAAGCACGTCTGCAAAAAGCTGAAAGTGCCGATCTGCAAGAACAAATTCAAGCTAAACAAGCTTTGAAGCGAGCCAGAGCACGTCTACAAGCTGCTGGTGGAATGGTTAACTAAAGTCCTGTTTCTGTTAACAGGGACTGCATTTGTTCCCAGGTCAGTCCCTGTTGAATATAAATGGGTGTTTCTGGATTGTACGGACTAGCAAGTAGATCGACACCTATAATTATAGCTGTTTCTGGCAAGACAGGTATATCTGGGTCAAAAGCAGTAGGTCGCATCAGAGAACTAGAAAAACCTTTAAAGATAGCTATTTCATCTGGTTGTTCATCAATTACTACTTTAACTATTAATACTTGATTTGGTCGTTTAATTGTGTATTGTTCCAAACGATGAGCAATATTCTGATTCATTTTTTACAGTTCAATAATTAATAATTAAC
>NZ_LGSU01001226.1 GCF_002260545.1 Hydrocoleum sp. CS-953
TTTTTTTGAAAGATTGGCAGAAAAAGGTAAAGATAGTCGTGCTTTAGCTGGGGTAAAAATAGCAGTAGTTGGTAAAAAGACGGCAGAAAAAAAGAAGTCCGAAAATTATAATAGTTTTGGCAAATTTGTGAAGTAATTCATGGGCAGCAGAAGCACATTCTTTGACAGCATTTGGATTGGGGTTATATCCTGATGCGTCTTGTTGAGATAATCCCAGTTGATAATAACAAGCATTCCCTAATTGACCAGGAATTGCTTCATAACGATAGGCAAAATCTCCAGATTTATCTTCTAAGTAAAAGCCAGCTCGAAAAAAGATTAAAAATAATTGTACTGCTGTTTCTAAATTTAAAATTTTATCGTCTCCAGCATTTTCAAAAATTTTAATAGTTGTGGCTTTTAGATAAGAATGAGCTTCACCTAAACTCCCTTTTTTAATTGCTTGAGAAGATTTATTTTGGGTAATAGCTAAATCTTCTAAAAGTTTGATTTTTTCGATCAAAGTTTTAAGAGCATTTTTTTTTATTTATCGCTGTTTCTAAACGTTTTGCTAAATCAATAATGTCATCTTTTCGAGCAATTTCGTCAATCCATTCTTGGGGAATTTGTTCAATACCATAATAAATTCCAGCTAAACCTCCTGTTACAGCAGCAGTTGTATCGGTATCTCCTCCTAAATTTACTGCATTTAATACAGCATCAGCATAATTATTACTATTTAAAAAACACCAAAGAGCAGCTTCTAAAGTTTCAACCACATAACCACCAGAATTAATAGAATCAATCGGTAAATCAGGTATTTCCCCTGACATAACTCTTTGAAAATGTTGCATTTCTGAGCGATAAGGTTCTTGTTCATAAATATCCCTGACTCTAGCAATTCCTTCAGAATAAGCCTGAAGAGGTTCATTTCCTTCTAATAAAGAAACCGCTATACTAATATAAATTCCACAAGCTATTTGAGAGCGAGGATGACCATGAGTTACACAAGAAACATTATGAACGTGCTTAATTAATGAGGGAAATTTGACTAATTGATAACAGAAAGCAAGAGGTAAAATTCTCATTAGAGAACCATTACCATTACTCATTTCACCTGTTTGACCTGCTTTGATAGGAGAGATCCCTTGTTTGAGACGCAAAATTGCCATGTTCGTAGTTATCCCAATATCAAACACAAAACCGTGAGGAGTCCAATAAGCTTTTTGTCGCCACTTACAAAAATAATCAGCTAAAGTTGCATAAAATTTGTCTGTTAATAATTCTTGAGTGAGAGCTTCAGCTAAACAAAAGGTTAATGAACTATCATCTGACCAAGTACCAGGCGGTTGATTATATGTTCCATAACCTTGCATTTTTGTAATAGGATTGAGGGTTCTTTCTTGCCTTGATTTAAACTCGACTGGAACCCCTAAAGCATCTGCAATACACACTCCTATTAAACCATCTTTAACTTTTAAATGATTTGATTTAGGCATTGTATTTTACACTCCAATTAATTGTAAGGGACTAAAATTATTATAGCTCCGCTCCTAAATCATTGGCGATCGCCTTTAACGTTATCCTCATCCCCGATAGATGTTACAAATTTAGGACTTACGCAAAGAAACCCGGTTTCTAAAGTAAATCATTGTTTTGAACAATAGATGTCTAGGAGAAACCGGGTTTCTGGGTTCGCCTGCTTAAGTCCTGAAATTATGAATTGAGAATTGCATTAATAGTTAAAACCTGTAAATCTATCGCTGCAAAAATATAATTAATTGCCAATGCTAATTGAATAATTCCTAACACTAATCCCAACACTTGAAGTACAGTTGGTTTCAGAAAGTTGAGAATTTGCTTCGCATACAACATACAAATTAAATTGAGAATCATTAGGATAATAATTATCCCTAAAATTTGGTTAGAGTTGTTATCTAATTGTTGGGAAATTGACATAAAAATCATTACTAAAGCTATTCCGTGAGGAGTCAAAATTGTGGGAAAAGTCAGGGGAGAAATTAAAGCTGTCAGAGGATTTTCTGGTGGTGGAGTTGGCTGTTTCTTTTCATTATTTCCATATTGAGAAAGAACGGTCTTGACTGATATTAAAAATAAGACAATTCCTGCTGCTGCAATCAATGCGCTAATCATCATATTATATTTATCTAAAAGATTTTGACTAGCTAAGGCAATAATAACAATAGCTGAAGTTGAGATAGCAAAAGCTCGTAAAGCTAATTTCTTGATGACATCAGGCTCTGATTGATATGTCAATTTAACAAACGCAGGTATAATTTTTAGAGGACCAATTGTCATAAACAAAATAGTGACAATAGTCGATAATGAAGTCCCTCCATAAAAGCCTCTAGATTCTTTAATTAATTCTATTTGTCGAGAAGCTGGTGTAATTATTTCTTGGCAAGTTTCATTTGCTTCACATATATTATCTATATCTTCTTGAGCGATAATAATACAATTTTGATTGTCAAGGCAATCAGATTTTAATGATGACGAATGAGTGATGGATGGAGTTAATAAAGAGAAACAAATGCAAGTTGTTAAGCTAATAAAAATTATGCTTAATGTTTTGAATATTTTAGTATTGTTCATTTTATTTATGTGAGTGTTTATCTATTGATATACTGCATATTGAGATTTTCAAGTTTCCATAGTTGTGAGATAATTTAGTAACTAAATCAATGAGTTTAGATGAGGACTTACTCATAAACAACTATACAATTTCGCCCAGAACTTTTTCCTTTATATAAAGCATTATCAGCCTCTTCACAAATTTCCATAAAAGATGTATTTTCCCTATTTTCTGCTACTCCAAATGTAAGTGTTACAGATAAAATTACCTCCCTCCAATTTATGGGATTATTTTTTAAATATTCTTGAATTCTGACTAATATAGTTTGAACTGTACTTATATCACTAGAAGGAAAAACTATTAAAAATTCTTCACCTCCCCAACGAGAAATTAGGTCTGACTCTCTTAAATTTTTTTGTAAGTTTTTAGCTATTTTCTGAATGACAAAATCTCCACAGGCATGACCATATTGATCGTTGATTCTTTTAAAATTATCAATATCTGCCATGACAACAATAAAAGATTTTTTTGTATGCTTTATACTTTTCGGACNGCATGACCATATTGATCGTTGATTCTTTTAAAATTATCAATATCTGCCATGACAACAATAAAAGATTTTTTTGTATGCTTTATACTAACTAATTTTTCTTCTAATATTTCTAATAAACCTCGACGATTTGGTAATTCTGTTAAATAGTCTAGTCTACTTTTGATTTCTAAATCATTCATTTGTCTTTGAAAATCATCAATAGGAAAAAAAATTAAGTAAAATAGGTTCCGTTGTATATCTCTAGATTTGTCCCCTTTATAAACAACTTTAAACCATTTATTTTTCCCATTTTTACAATAAATTTGTACTGTGTCTTCACGAGGGCTATTAAGATCGGATTGAAATTTTTTAGCAATTTCTTTTCGCTGGGAACGATATTCTGCATCAGGATATAAGGTTTCAAACCAACTATCTGAAATTTCATCTAGTATGTAACCTGTTGATTCCGAAAAAAAATTATTTATATAATGTAACTCAAAATATATGTCTTCGTTTTTATACTCATCAATTATTAAATTAGAAATAACAACTACACCAACTGGGAGAAAATCTAAAATCCTGTAATATTCTCTTCGATAAAAATCTAGTTCTTGCTTAATATCCATAATTATATAATTATTAGGTGTTCAGCATTTAAACTATATATCTAATTTTTGTCAAAGGCAATAATACAACAGGAAATATGAAATCTCAATAATTTTTAGCTTACAGCCGTTTTCAGGTCAATGAACCACATTAAAAAAATAACAACCCCGTAGGGACGTTGCATGCAACGTCCCTACTTTGTGGTGTACTGAACCGAATTAACTACTTAATTGGTCAAATTGTGTCATCTCTGTATCAATTTGACTGTTAAAGGATGCGATCGCTTCATCCATTTCACTGGCGACTTTGTTGTAAACATCAACTGTACCTTGGTTCGCTGGACCTTCAGAAGTTTCTAACACATTATGCAACCATGTCAATTTGGGAATTAACTTGGTACGCTCGTTAATAATTTGAACTAAAGTTGTACCAACTGGCATCATGCTACCTTCTAACTCATCGCAAAGTGCTGTAATTTTTGCTCCTTGGTCTGCAAGTGCTTGATTACCGGAAGCAGAGGAGAGCGCATTAGCTACTTTTTCTTTAGCTTCACGACCTTTTAACACTGTTTGGATACCTTCTTCTGCTTTAGCATAGAGTTTCATCCAAAATTCACCTTTAGTATCGGTTTCAGTACGAGTATATTTCTCGTTAGGATTAATGCTTACTTCAAAAGATTCCGTTTGAGTTTCACCATCAACTGTTAAACGGACTTGGTAAGTACCTGGTTTCGCAAAAGGAGTGATGATAACTGGAGGACGACCGGGTACAGAGGAAACAGAAGGATAGCGAGTTCCCCAAATAAAGCGGTTTAATCCTTGACTAACAGTAGCTTTTGGTTTTCCTGTGGTCAAATCTTGTTCATAACCACGAGCATCAAAACTGGCAAATCTTTCAGTAGGAATTTCATCTTTACCGAAAGTCTGAATCTCGTTACCTTGTTCATCCAAAATCGTTAAACTAACATCCTTAGCATCATCACTGAGGAGATAGTAGATAATTACTCCTATCGGACGAGGATCGCCAGCATCAATAAACTGGCGTTTTTTCTCGCCATCAACAATACCTTGCTCATAAAAAGTGTGACCAGGACGAGTATTCTGAACAAAGTAATATTTTTTGTCAGAAACAGGACCGCCACCGTAATCCATCCACCAGTTATAACCAAAACGAGTATAGGTTTCAGGCTTAAATAAGTGAGCTTTTTTCTGAGTTAATTCCTCAGCATATTGCCTTAGAGGACTAATATCATCGAGAATCCAAAAACTACGTCCGTGAGTAGCGATCGCTACATCGGCATTCTTAAATTTAATATCATGGACAGGAACACGAGGTAAATTCAGATTTAAGCGTCGCCATTCCTTACCATCATCAATGGAAACAAAAACGCCTGTTTCTGTACCGACAAAAAGTAATCCTTTGCGGACTGTATCTTCCCGAATGGTACGAGTTATTTCGTCTTGAGGGAAGGTATCACTAATGCAAATCCAAGTCTTACCAGAATCAGTGGTTTTATACAAATAGGGAGCATAGTCATCTGCTGTCCGATAGCGGGTAATGGCAATATAAACTGTTGCTGGATCGTGAGGAGAAAACTCAATTTCATAAATAGGAGAAAGTTCTGGTAAATCTGGTGGCGTAACGTTTTCCCAGGTTTGCCCCCCATCTTTTGTTAAGTGAATTAACCCATCATCACTACCGGCCCAAATGACACCCTTTTCATGGGGAGACTCTTCTAAACGGAAAATTGTGGAATAAATTTCTTGACCGAAATATTCTCCCATCCAAGGAGTTCCTGCTAATTGCTGTTTGTCTTTGATGTCTTTGGTTAGATCAGGACTAATTTCCTCCCAAGTCATACCTTCATCAGTGGAACGGAAAACTACATTAGCTCCTGCATAGAAAGTCTTGTTATCGTGACGTGAGATGAAAAATGGGAGATGCCAATTAAAACGATACTTAAACTCAGTAGCAGGAGTACCAAAGGTGGATTCCGGCCAAATTGGTCGCATTTCGTTCTGCCCAGTTTTCAGATTGTTAATCGTGAAAGAACCGCCTGTACCACAAATTGAACCAGTGGAAAGATTATAAACAATATCAGGATCGGTAGGATGAGGAATGGCTGCGCCTGTTTCACCATTACCAACGACAATGGTTTCATGTTCGGAGATACCGCCCCAACGAGAAGCACTAGGACATTTGACTGTCACTGTATCTTGAGGATTACTATACAAGTTGTAGGGAAACTGATTATCGCAAAATACACGATAGAATTGGGTTGTAGGTTGGTTATTGAAAGGAGACCAAGTTTGACCACCAGTTAAAGAGATTTGAGACCCACCGTCACAAGTTACAATAATGCGATTAGGATCTTGAGGATCGATCCAAGCTTCATGGTAGTCATCCTTAATACCTGGTTCAAGTACCCAAGTTTTGCCTCCATCCTTAGAACTATAAAGTTTATTAGCTGGTGCCCAAAGTTCATCAGCATTGTGGGGAGCAGCATAAAGATGGAAGAAATAGAAAGGACGAGCGATAATTTGAGCAAAATTAGACACAAAAGACCAATTTACTCCTAAATCATCAGAACGGTATAAACCTGCCTTCGTTTCCGAATCAACCAGAGCATAAACACGATTAGGAGCTGCTTGGGATATAGCAATACCAAGCCTTCCCATTTGTCCTTCTGGCATTCCTGCATTCCGACTAATATCTTCCCAAGTATCACCACCATCAAGCGATCGCCAGAGTCCACTTTCAGGACCTCCCGTTTTTGCCCCCCAAGTTTTGCGCTCAAATTCATACATGGCAGCAAAGATAACTTTAGGATCGCTAGGATTAACGATTAAATCAATACATCCGGTATTTTCGCTTTTGAAGAGAATATTTTCCCAAGTTTGACCGCCATCTTTGGAGCGAAAGACTCCTCTTTCCTGACTCGGACCAAAACCATGACCCATTGAAGCAACGTAAACTAAATCGGGGTTATCAGGATTGAGTCTAATTTTAGCAATATGCTTAGAATCTTTTAAACCGATATGCTGCCAAGTTGCACCGCCATCAGTAGTTTTATACATCCCATCACCCCAGGATGCACTGTTACGAATTTGAGGTTCACCTAAACCAACATACATAATATNACTCGGACCAAAACCATGACCCATTGAAGCAACGTAAACTAAATCGGGGTTATCAGGATTGAGTCTAATTTTAGCAATATGCTTAGAATCTTTTAAACCGATATGCTGCCAAGTTGCACCGCCATCAGTAGTTTTATACATCCCATCACCCCAGGATGCACTGTTACGAATTTGAGGTTCACCTAAACCAACATACATAATATCGGGGTTCTGTTCAGAAATAGCGATCGCACCAACTGAACCCATATTAAATTGTCCGTCACCGACAGGTATCCAATATTGACCTGCATCTTCGGTTTTCCACAGTCCCCCGGATGAGTGACCATGATAGAAAACTTGTTTATCTGTAGGATGACCAACAACACAAGTGCCACGACCACCGAGAAACGGTCCGATATTACGCCATTTTAAGGCTTTAAAATCACTAGCTTTTGTCATAATAATAGACCCTGACTATTTTTTCAGTGAAAAGTTAATAAACGAATAATTTAGGAAAAGTTCTAAATTCTATAGGAATTACGCAAAGGCACTATTATATAGAGCCTTGGTGTGTTAGCGCTACCAATAGCGTTCATGTGTAAGTCCTATTCTAATGAAGAGAGGAAATGACTGTTAATCTAATAGTTCTAATGACTAAATAAGTGACAAGAAATGCCATCAGTTCTAAAAAGAATCCTTTGAGAAAAGGACCATAGACAAATTCAGCAATAAATAGGGATGGAAAAATATCAACCCCTATAAATTTCGGCGATCGTAAAAAGTTACTAATTGTCTGTTTGTATTGGGCAAAACTTTTACCCATTAATAACACTAAAGTTAGATCCAAACTATTTAAAAAGAGTAGGAAAAGAACTAANGTTCTAAAAAGAATCCTTTGAGAAAAGGACCATAGACAAATTCAGCAATAAATAGGGATGGAAAAATATCAACCCCTATAAATTTCGGCGATCGTAAAAAGTTACTAATTGTCTGTTTGTATTGGGCAAAACTTTTACCCATTAATAACACTAAAGTTAGATCCAAACTATTTAAAAAGAGTAGGAAAAGAACTAACTCTTTACTGAAAGATTTATGACCACTAAACATTCCCAGATAAGCTGCTATTAGGGAAATACCAATAGAAATCATGTCAGGAGTAGATAAATTTCCAGGAACCCTAAGACGCACAGTGTTTTTCATAGTTGAATAAATTCTCCTAAACTAAATAATTGAAATAACAACCTATTACAGCACTTTTGAGGATGGTGAGGTACATTTGTAACACAGGCTTCCAGCCTGTAACAAGCAGGGTGCTTGTGTTACCAAAAATTCGGAACATCATTTGTAAGGCTTCCAGCCTTTAACA
>NZ_LGSU01001227.1 GCF_002260545.1 Hydrocoleum sp. CS-953
TAATTATTACCTCTTCTTATAAAGAAGAGGATTGGATCAAAGGAATTTTTTCTTTTCTTGGTCGATTGGATATGGCGAGGGAACCTCGCCATATCCAATCGACCGCTTTTTCTTCATAAATGGAGAGACTTTATACCTTAATTTTTCCCTAACTCATACAGCTTAGGTCAGAAGGATGTCATGGCAATTCCACAGAAGTTGGCTTGGCAATATGTGGTAGTCCCCATCCCAGTTTCTCCCGGAGAATGTGAAAAAACTCAGGTGGTTTAAGTCTAATAAAACGTGCTTTATATTGTGATTGTTTCACCCTTACCCTATCCTCTGGCAGAACATAACATCCTCCATTACCATCCACAACCATCATCAGACGATTTGGACTTGCTGGAAAAATACTTACAGGTTCAGTCTCAGCAAAAACCAGAGCGCGGGATGCAAGAGAATGGGGACAAATAGGTGAAAGCTGCAAGACTGGCACTCCAGGAGTAACAACAGGACCACCTGCTGATAAAGAATAAGCAGTAGAACCAGTGGGAGTAGAAATAATAATACCGTCAGCAGCAATATCTATAGGAGCGTGCCTACCAATTTTAATCTCAAAATGGCACATACAAGTCATCGGTTCCCGATGCAAAACCATTTCATTTAAACAAAGAGCTTCCCATAATAACTCATCATTTCGGAACAGACGTACTTCTAGCATAGTCCGTTCTTCTATTTCATAGTTTCCTGCTAAAATCTGTTCAATTGCTGGGTATAACTGATTGAGAAAAGTTTCAGTTAAGAAACCCATGTGACCTGTGTTGACCGTTAATAGTGGAATATGAGAAGGTGCAACTTGACGAAATGCAGCTAGAACAGTACCATCTCCTCCTAAGACAATGGCAAATTTCATATCATTGGTAAAACCAAAGGGAACTAGCTGGTCTATGGGAGTATGGCATACAGGACGTTCTAGACTAGGGGAACCTAAAAATCCCTCCGCCCCAATGGTGATATGAACATCATAGCCATAAGCTATTAGCTTGTCTTTTAACTCATTAGTTATGCGACAAGCTATTGGTTTAGCATCGTTATAAATAATTCCTATTTTTGACACTCGAAAAAATCTAGTTCAGGGTAGTTATGCCGTTTAACTGGAGTCAAAAGTCAGAAGTCAAAGGTCAAAAGTAAGATTTTATAGACCCAGAAATCTGACGCTATAGTAATTTCAGGAAATTTTTTCACATCTATCTAAAGTTTGAAACTATTCGTGACATCCTGAAAGTAAATTGGTATTAGAAGGTTTAGAAGAAGAAAGGTTTATTTTTAGAGGTTGTTTTTCCTGATTTGGCTTGTTCGTATTCTATTTCCTTCAATTTTTTCATAATCCGACTATAGTATTCTTTTAGATAAGACTCTAGGGTAGTTATTTCTTCTGGATTAATGCCAAATACAGGATAAACATCATCCATGGAAGCTGTTAAAGGTTGACTACTGGCTAATACTTCTGCAAAAGCTAGTCTATCTGCCACATTCCAACCCCATTGAAATGACCTGGTAAACTGACGGAATATACGCAATAAGTTAATATTAGTACGAGTTACTTTGGCCTTTTCACCGGAAAGTCGTTCACACATCCGAATAATTTCATTGGCATCCCAAGCACGAGGACCTACTACTGGAAAACTTTTATTTTNACATCATCCATGGAAGCTGTTAAAGGTTGACTACTGGCTAATACTTCTGCAAAAGCTAGTCTATCTGCCACATTCCAACCCCATTGAAATGACCTGGTAAACTGACGGAATATACGCAATAAGTTAATATTAGTACGAGTTACTTTGGCCTTTTCACCGGAAAGTCGTTCACACATCCGAATAATTTCATTGGCATCCCAAGCACGAGGACCTACTACTGGAAAACTTTTATTTTCTGTTTCGGGAACTGAAAGAGCGCGGATAGCAAATTTAGCAATATCTTGAGTATCCATATATGCAATAGCTGTTCCTTGACCAGGTACCCAAACTGCTTCCTTATCTAAAATTGGCACTGCATATTGACCAATTAATCCTTGCAGGAAGCCACAGGGTTTTAATATTGTGTATTTTAAGCCAGATTCAGCAATAAAAAGTTCTGTACATCGCTTAATTTCTAGAAGAGGAACTTGGGGATATTTTTCTGCATTTAAAAAGGAGAAAAATATGAAACGTTCTACACCTTGAGCTACTAGAGCTTGAATTAGTGATACTTTTCCTTCCCAGTCTACCTGTTTAATACTCAGAGAGTCTGTTGGTCTGGAGGTTGAAGCATCTATTACTGCATCAATTCCTTCCAGAGCAGGTATCAGACTTTTAGGTTTACAGAGATTTCCTCCGATTAGTTCGGCTCCCCACTCTTTCAAGAAGGATGCTCTACTATAACTTCTGATTAAACAGCGTACTTCATAACCTTCATCTAAGGCATGACGTACTATTTGTCTACCAAGAGTACCAGTAGCCCCTAAAATTAATAATTTCATAAAAGTTTTGTTATTTATATTAAAGAGTCATTCATCACTTTAGCAAGTTTATCTCATTTTTTTACAAAACTTAACATTTTGAGTAATAAATATTTTTATTTTTAACTTTAATTTCTTAAAAGATATTATCATACCATGATTAGCATTCCCCAATTGATGAAAATTAGGAAATGCTACTAAGTGCTTATTTATAGATATAACTTCAGCAAAATTTGTAGTAGACNCTTTTCCAGGTATTGGTTTGCCAGCAGTGGCAGTAAGTGGGATGATAGCAGCAAATACTCTTGCTCCTGTGTCAAAACACAGGGAAATGAAAAAAAGTCCGAAAAGATATTATCATACCATGATTAGCATTCCCCAATTGATGAAAATTAGGAAATGCTACTAAGTGCTTATTTATAGATATAACTTCAGCAAAATTTGTAGTAGACCGACACACCTTAAATGGTGCATTAGAAAATGGGGGATGGGGTGATGGGGAGATAGGGTGATGGGGTGAGGCGCGAAAAAATCTAATGCACAGTTTTGGCTGTGTCAGTCTAGTAGTGGACTGTTTCATCTTAAATGTTGCTTTAGGAAAATGCTGCGATCTACCTAGAGCAATAATTTAGCTCCAAAAGCTAATGCCCTATTTTAGCTGAAATAGTCTAGTAGTGGACCGACACAGCTAAAATAGTGCAATAGTAGGGGCGGGTTTTAGCTAGAATTTTCATGCTTACTCTAAGATTTATACAAACCCGCCCTAATGAAATGTAATGCACAATTTTTAGTTGTGTCAGTCTAGTAGTGCTATACCTTAAACCTGGAAGTTAATTTATTCACCTCCTTGCAATTTAAGTAAGAGGAAGCCTCCTGCTAAACCAATCAAGATTACAGTAAAAGACAAAATTGCTGCATTGAAAATTTCACCAGTCATATTCTTAAAATACTCCTATACAAAGTGTATATGTATTTTAAGCCATGATGAAGACACCAGTAAGTGAAATAAAAAAGACAATTCCTCATTTAGCAGTAACTATAGGAGACCCTGCAGGTATAGGGCCAGAAATAGTTCTGAAGGCTTTAGCAGATCCGAGGGTGAGAGAAAATTGTGATTTGACAATAATTGGCAGTCGTCAAATTTTGCAAGAAACCCATCAAAAATTATCTCTGGAAAAGCTTGTCAATTGGGAAAATTTGAAAATTTTAGATGTGGAGTTTGATGGGAAATTAGAAGATATTTGTCTGGGGAAAGGTAATGCGGTGAGTGGGGAAGCCAGTTTTTGTTATATGGAAACGGCGATCGCCCAGACTTTAGCTGGAGAGTTTGAAGGTATTGTCACTGCTCCTATTTCTAAGAGTTGCTGGCAGATGGCGGGTCATAAATATCCTGGTCAAACGGAACTTTTAGCAGAAAAAGCAGGAGTCAAAAAGTTCGGAATGTTATTTGTGGCTAGTTCGCCCCACAGTAATTTTGTACTTCGTTGTCTTTTGGCTACCACACATATACCATTAAGTCAAGTACCACTAGCTTTAACACCAGAGTTAATGAGTTGGAAATTAGAATTACTGGTGGAAAGTTTACAAAAGGATTTTGGTATTTCTAGGCCAAAAATTGCGATTGCTGGTTTAAATCCTCACAGTGGAGAAAATGGTCAATTAGGAACAGAAGAACAAGATTGGTTAATTCCTTGGTTGGAGAAAGAAAGCGATCGCCGACGGGATATACAACTTGATGGACCAGTACCACCGGATACGATGTGGGTTAAACCTGGTCAAGCTTGGCTAGGTTTAAAAGCGAATACTTATGATGCTTATTTGGCACTTTACCATGACCAAGGATTAATTCCAGTAAAACTAATGGCTTTTGATTTGGCGGTTAATACTACGATTGGTTTACCATTTGTTAGGACTTCTCCGGATCATGGTACAGCATTTGATATAGCGGGTCAAGGTATTGCTGATGCTACGAGTATGAAAGGGGCAATACAGTTAGGGAAAGAGTTAATTTTACCTAAAATAAGACGGGAGCATGAAAGCCATCGTCTTTTAAGCGATGGATGAAAGGCGAGGAGTCGGATTTTAATCCGAAGTATTTTATTTTACCGAAAAGCAACGTTGAAGTTCCCCGTGTTTGAACCGGGACATGAAAATAAGGGAATCCTTAAGACTAGACAACTTTAGTTGTCCTAGTCGTACTATGATCGACAATAACTTTTCATTCCGCCAGTTTCCAATGTACTCTTGTCAGGAAGTTTTAGTGAATAAAAATTCTGAATTAATTGCTATCTTAACATTCTTATGCGAAGAGTCTCACAAGCTAAGTAACATGGGAATATATTATGGTCGGCAATTATTTTTTAAGTCTCACAAAACTCTCGGCAAGTTTGAGTTGGAAAAAGTCTATAAACATAACTATCATTACAAAGTTTTATATTCGCTCTTCAGCACAACAAATATTGAGAACTGTAGCTGAATTATTATGGTCTTATTATGGTCTTATTATTGCCTATAATGAAGGGAAAATATTAGACATACCAAGGATTCCTAACTACAGAAAAAAAGGGGGGATGGCTACAGTTAGTTACCCCAAGCAACCATTAAAACTTAAGGGTAATAAAATTAGAGTACCACGCTTAGAATANTGGTCTTATTATTGCCTATAATGAAGGGAAAATATTAGACATACCAAGGATTCCTAACTACAGAAAAAAAGGGGGGATGGCTACAGTTAGTTACCCCAAGCAACCATTAAAACTTAAGGGTAATAAAATTAGAGTACCACGCTTAGAATACCTGTAAACGCTGGTTTGGTAAGAATAGCTTTTTAATTCCCATACCAAGCAATCTCAACTTTGCTTCTCTCAAAGAACTGAGGCTATTACCGAGAAATAAATGTTTTACCCAAGAATTTATCTATGAAAAAGAAATAGTAGTTAAACCTCAATTAAATCAAGAAAATGTATTAGGAATAGACCATGGTTTAAATAATTGGTTAACTTGTGTATCTAACGTTGGCACTAGCTTGATAGTAGATGGTAAACAGATTAAATCAATGAATCGTTGGTATAACAAACAGATATCAAATATTAAAGAAAACAAGCCCCAAGGATTTTGGTCAAATCAACTAGCTGAAATCACAGAAAAGCGTGATTGCTTTCCTATCGGAATGCTGCGCAAACGTTCCTCGCAACCAAATGCGTGACGGTATTAATAAAGCAGCCAGAATAGTCATTAATCATTGTTTAAAAAATCAGCTCGGTACAATTGTTTTTGGTTGGAATAAAGGTCAGAAAAATGAAATAGAATTGGGGAAAAAAAGTAATTCATAATTTGTACCAATTCCTACAGCTAGAGTCAAAAAAAGAATAGCTCAATTATGTGAAGAGTATGGGATTATATTTATAGAAACAGAGGAAAGTTATACAAGTATTGCTTCATTTTTCGATGGTGACTATCTACCTAATTATGGTGAGAAACCCAATGATTGGAAACCATCAGGAAAAAGAATAAAGCGATGCAGCGCCGCCAAAGGGGGTTTCCCCAATGAGCGACTGCATCAAGACAGCGTGGTTTGTATAGGAGTGGTAATAATTGTTTTGTGAATGCAGACTGTAATGGGGCTGCAAATATCATCACAAAAGTAAGCAGAAAGCTAAGTTTAGACTTAAGCCGACTGTGTAGGGGCACAATGAAATTGTCCCCAAAGAANGCTGCAAATATCATCACAAAAGTAAGCAGAAAGCTAAGTTTAGACTTAAGCCGACTGTGTAGGGGCACAATGAAATTGTCCCCAAAGAATATATCTTTGGTCAGCTAAGAACAGACGGAGCAACACGGATTTATCCTGTTGCGTAGTATCTACTTAGAATCCCCTCGGCTTCAGCCAGGGGAGCAGTCAAAGAGAATTGGTAGTCCTACATAGAATGGTAGATGGTGATAAAAAATTCTTAGTAAGGAACTATCCGACTAAAAACTATAGCGCTATAGTTAAAGATTAAGTCAGCTACTTTATTAGGTAATGGGTATTTTTTCTTGAGCCTAAATCCTACAAAATGCTCTATAGTTTCATCTTTTGCGTCAGTCCTGATAATAATAATAAGTAGATAGCCAGCAGAAATTCTTAGTAAGGGAGCAAGATACTCCTACTGTTGTTTCCCTTTGACTAAAAACTATAGCGCTATAGTTACAGATTAAGTCAGCTAATTTATTAGGTAATAAGTATTTTTTCTCTAGGCTAAATCCTACAAAATGCTCTATAATTTTATATTTTGCGTAAGTTCTGATAATAATAAGTAGATAGCCAGCAGAAATTCTTAGTAAGGGAGCAAGATAATCCTACTGTTGTTTCCCTTTGACTAAAAACTATAGCGCTATAGTTACAGATTAAGTCAGCTAATTTATTCGATAAAGGTTATTTTCCCTATACTTTAGACTTTATCATACCTTATAACACCTCACATTTTTGAGCTGAAAATTTTTCCTGTATTGAACTCATTAGGTATCTTGGCGTGAGATTAAATTTTTGAAGCATCAAGTTGTCCGTGGGAATTAGGCAATAGAAAAAAAAAGATTGAAAAATACTGCAATACACCTCCAATACGCCATCTCCCCTACTCCTCTACTCCCTTACTCCCTCACTCCCCATCCCCAGAGTAGTTGACTTAGTGAATCTATAATCTAAAATAGAAAATATACAAATAGTTAGTACAAAGAAGCCAACAAATTTTATTGTTAGGTAAAAATACTTGCTAATAAAATTTTGTTTTAGCTCATCTTATAGGAAAAAATCAATACCTAAAAATATACCGATTAAAGTATGAGCTAGCAAAAAATTAAATGCTTAAAAACTCAAAAATCATCTTAGATAACCTAGAAGAAAATGTGATTTTCTATGCAGGGAAAAATGGATTATGAAACTTTAGGGAAAACAGGAGGAATTAGCACAACTCCTGGAACACCACAATGGGCGCTTGCAATTAAGTTAAAACTACAATCTGTTCTGAACAAAAGTATAGTTGCTAATGCAGAACAATTAAAAGCATGGCGTGAATTAATGAAACAACCAGCAGCTTATCAGCAATTACTTGATGAGCAAGGAAAACCATTTAATAGCTATGAAGAATTATGTCGTTCTCAACCACCTTATGGATTAGGTTGTGAACCGAAAGAAATTGAAGAATTAATTAGCGGACTAGAATCAAATGAAACAAAAAAGGTTGAGATACCAGAAGATCCGCTTAAAGATTTAGGAAATCCATCAAATTATTTTCATAAATTCTCTAAACTTGTGGAAGCTTGCCCAGATAATCAAGTTTTAAACGCATCTAAAATTGGAGAAATATTAGATTATGCTCATAGCACTGCTCAACTATGGAGAAAACGATGGGAACATTTGGGGTGGTTGGAACAATCAAAAAGTGGCGGAAGAGGTTTTTATCAAATTACTGAATCAGGAAAAATTGCGGTTAAAAATTGGTTGGAACAACAACCAGAAGGTAAGTTAAATAAAGAATTATGGGTAGTAGTTCCTAAGAATCCTCAAAAGGCAGCAGAAAAATTGATTAAGTCGTTTGAAGCTGAAGATTTAAGAGAGATTTATAAACTAATTGGAGAATCTTTTATGAATGTAGATTTGAGAATGTAGAATTGGGAATTGAAAAGTTTGATAATTGTGGATTGTCAATTATAAATTATGAAATTTCATAGTCTATGTAACTG
>NZ_LGSU01001228.1 GCF_002260545.1 Hydrocoleum sp. CS-953
CTATTACAGAATAAGTAATTATTAATTATTAATTCTTGAAAACTGATGAGAGGAATTAAGAAGGAAGAAATAAGACTGAAGTTGGAAGCATTCAGTTGGGGATTTGATGATCAGGAAGTAAGAAGCAGAAAACAAGAAGTAAAAGTTGATTTTACTCAAAAAAGTTAAAAATTTAATCAGTCTTCTTCCTTTTTCCCTCTTCCTTCTTCCTACAAGTTAAACTTTCATTGCCACCATTTTTTGTACTGCTTCAACAATTTGTTCTGGTTGTACAATTGTTAATCTTTCAAGTGTACCATTATAAGGTGTAGGAATATCTTGAGAAGACAACCGCAAAACAGGTGCATCTAATTCATCAAATAATCTTTCATTAATAGAGGCAATTAACTCAGCAGCAATACCACCTGTTCTCATGCACTCTTCAACAATAATCACCCGATGAGTTTTCTTAATAGAATTACCAATAGTTTCAAAATCTAGAGGTTTAAGAGATATTAAATCTATTACCTCTGGGTCATAACCCTGTTTTTCCAAAGTTTTTACTGCTTGGATAACATGGTGACGCATTCGGGAGTAAGTCAAAATAGTAACATCTTTTCCATTGCGTACCACTTCCGCTTTATCTAAAGGTAATAAATACTCTTCGTCTGGTAAATCCTCTTTCAAATTATAGAGAAGAACGTGTTCAAAAAATAAAACCGGATTTTCATCACGGATAGCTGCCTTAAGTAAACCTTTAGCATTATATGGAGTTGAACAAGCTACTATTTTCAAACCAGGAACAGCTTGAAAATAAGCTTCTAATCTTTGGGAATGCTCTGCACCCAACTGACGGCCTACACCACCAGGGCCACGAATAACTAATGGAATTTTGAAATTGCCCCCAGAAGTATAGCGTAACATTCCAGCATTATTAGCAATTTGGTTGAAAGCCAATAATAAAAAGCCCATATTCATGCCTTCTATAATAGGCCGTAATCCAGTTAGAGCTGAACCTATGGCCATTCCTGTAAAGCTATTTTCTGCAATGGGGGTATCAAGGACTCGTAGTTCTCCATATTTTTGATAAAGGTCTTTGGTAACTTTGTAGGACCCTCCATAGTGACCCACATCTTCACCAAGAACATATACAGTTGGATCTTTTGCCATTTCTTCATCAATGGCTGCACGGAGAGCGTTAAATAATAAAGTTTGTGCCATTAAAGGTTGGTTATATGAGTTAGCTGGCAGTTTCTTGTATGGCCTGAGATTCAGGTTCGGGTTTCTCAGTCAATCTGCTTATTTATTCGGAGATATCCTGAGCTTTGTTTTTAATTCTCCATTCTGCCTCACTGGAGAAACAAAAATTACATTGTTTGTTCTAATTTTATACTGGTAGGATTTTACCAACATACAGTAAGTAAAGAATATCAGTCTTTGTCTGGTTGGTTTTACTTTTGGGTCATTGAGTTGGCAGAAAAAGTTTATCAATTAATATTTACCCAGAAGTAGGGAAGCCTTAAGAAAGTTGACTTTATAATGTAATTTCCAGCAACTTTTTGGCAAGGTATGTCACATTGGCAATTAGTATTCCAGGCATAGTAGTGGAGATATGGACGAGTAAACACTAATACACATCACACTTTTAGACCATCAAAATTTTAGAATTTTTAAGTTGATGGGTAGTTAAATAGTTAAATCTTGATATTAACCTTTTTATGGCTTATCTAAGTAGCTTTTTCACTAATTGTAATTGTACTTTTACTTCTGCCCTGTTTTACTCCCCTATTTATCATAAAAAGTTATATTTGTCAACCTAAAATATAATAACATAATAACTATAAAAGAAAATACAAATTATATTGTTCACTAAATTTATCTATAGCAATCCTCCGCATATTCGCGACAAAAATCTTACTGCTTTTTAGGGAACACTTAACTGGCAACAGGTGG
This sequence comes from Hydrocoleum sp. CS-953, assembly GCF_002260545.1. GTDB lineage: Bacteria > Cyanobacteriota > Cyanobacteriia > Cyanobacteriales > Microcoleaceae > Trichodesmium. Next base: position 1,933 of record NZ_LGSU01001228.1, read on the forward strand.
GAGTTTCAAGTTTTTTATTTACTTTTTAATTACCCGCAACATAAGCGGGGATTGCTATATATCTTGTAGGAGTTTGTTAATTAATTGATAATGGATAATTACCTCTTTAACAATGGATAGTGAATAATGGATAATCGATAATTGATAATTTAGAGTATGTGAACGAGTTAGATAGAAATAGGGAGAGAAAATTAGAGATTTAAAGAACTCTTTCCAATTATCCATGATCAATTGTCAATTATTAATTATTAGAAGAGGCTTTCAACCGAATTGATTAATTATCCATTATCAATTGGAAACCAAACCCCCTACAATTTACACAATTTAATTTGACATTTTAACCAGTATTCCGAGCAAAAAATTAACTTGTTTGGTAGTTATGAGCAACAAATTTTTATTCAATAATTTATAAATTGAATTTATTTCTGTACCAACATAATAAAGAGGTTAGCAGTGGAAATTTCTCTTGATAATTTGTGGAACCAAGTCTTAGAAAGACTGCAATTACAGTTAAGCAGACCGACTTTTGAAACCTGGATTAAAACAGCCAATGCTGAACAATTAGAAAATAATTGTCTAGTAATTTGCACCCCTAATCCTTTTGCTCGGAATTGGTTACAGAAATACTATATAAAAACCATTGCTGATGTCGTACATGATATTCTCGGTTACCCAGTAGAAATTTACTTAACTACTTCTATAGATGAAGATGCTGCAAAAGAAGATTCGGGACTTATATGGCCTGAGCATAAAAGTCCTGATATTCTAGAAAGTCTATCTATACAAAAGCCTAAACCAGCAAATCTTAATCCAAAATATATGTTTTCTCGATTTGTTGTAGGTCCGAATAATCGTATGGCTCATGCAGCTTCTTTAGCAGTGGCAGAGTCTCCAGGGCGAGAGTTTAATCCTTTATTTTTATGTGGTGGAGTTGGTTTAGGAAAAACTCATTTAATGCAGGCTATTGGTCATTATCGTTTAGATATTTTTCCTGATTCTCAAATATTTTATGTTTCTACAGAGAAATTTACTAATGATTTGATTGCTGCTATTCGTAAAGATAGTCTGCAAAGTTTTAGAGACCATTATCGAGCAGCAGATGTTTTATTAGTAGATGATATTCAATTTATTGAGGGTAAAGAATATACTCAGGAGGAATTTTTTCATACTTTTAATACTTTACATGAAGCTGGCAAACAAGTAGTATTAGCTTCTGATAGACCTCCAAATCAAATTCCTAGTTTACAAGAGCGACTTTGTTCTCGGTTTTCTATGGGATTAATTGCGGATATTCAAGCTCCCGATCTGGAAACTAGGATGGCAATTTTACTGAAAAAGTCTGAGTATGAAAATATGGTTTTGCCTAGAGATGTAATTGAGTATATTGCAACTAGATATCCTAAAAATATTCGGGAGTTGGAGGGTGCTTTGACTAGGGTTGTTACTTATATTTCTATTTCTGGTTTGCCTATGACTGTGGATAATATTGCACCTATTTTAAATCCACAAACAGAAAAATTGGCGGCATCACCAGAGGCAGTTATTAAAGTTGTTTCGGAAAATTTTAATGTATCTATAGAGGATTTAAAAGGTAGTTCTAGAAAGCGAGAAATTAGTTTGGCAAGACAAGTTGGGATGTATTTGATGCGACAACATACTGATTTGAGTTTGCCAAAAATTGGAGAGGTTTTTGGAGGAAAAGACCACACCACTGTTTTATATAGTTGTGACAAAATTAGTCAGTTACAAAGTAGTGACTTAAATTTTGCTCAAACAATTCGACAGTTGAGCGATCGGATTAATTTTTCTAGTCGTGATTAGTGATAGGTTGAAGAAAATTCAGAATATTTTTAGAAGGTAAAACAGAAAAAATTGGTCGAGAGTTTAGACTCATAAATAGGTAGGAAAAAATTACATGTACTTGTAGTTGTTGTGGATTCAAAGCGGGTTTATTAAAGTCTACAATATTTTAAAATTTACATTATATTACCGAAAATTTAAGGTATAAAACCTCTCCATTCATGGAGAAAAAAAATCTTTTTAGTCAATCCTCTTCTTTATAAGAAGAGGTAATTATTAATTATTGAATATCGCGTTTCTCAGTAAGCTGATGCTATACTTTTATGTTTACTTCCCTGTTCCCTCAAGCCCAGAATTTTGTAGCTCACGCTTTTTGGGAATTAGTAAATAATTAATTTTAACTTTTGATTTGCAAAAACTGTTTTTCCTGTGGAAAATTTGTGGAAAAATATAAAATCTACAATAAAATTGGCCTCAAACATTTCAAATTAGATAGCAAGAGTCCAAATCTGAACCTTAAGATCTGGATCTAGTATATTAAGTATGAATACTGGAAATAGAGAATATGTTATCTGGTTGAAGTATCTCAACAATTGAAGCTATCAAAAATCTCAAATTTTTTCTTGACCCAAAAATAGATTTTTCCACAGGTTTTCCACAGGGTATTTATTCGTGAAATCATTGATATAGTAAAGATTTTTTAGAGTTTTCCACATTTTCCACAGATATTAACTTGAGATTTTATTACTGATATTTTTCCTCTCATGTTAGAAATCTAGATTACTCAAGTTAAGAATGTTAGGATTTCAGTCTGAGGTGAGTTTTGTTGAACAAGCCTCTAGTTCCTTATATAAATAACTAAACTCCAATGAAATTAACTTGTACTCAAGGTGACTTAAGTAGTAACCTTTCTTTAGTTAGTCGTGCAGTTCCCTCTCGACCTAATCACCCAGTATTAGCAAATGTTTTATTAACAGCAGATTTAGAAAATCAACGTTTAGAGTTAACAGGTTTTGACTTAGTGCGATTCGTTCCTGTTAGGAGCCTTTAGAGACTAAAGGGGTATGAACAGGGTCTAACGAGGCCACCAAGGAAGAGCCTGCAAGAAGCGAGGCCACCAAAAGAAGAGCCTGTTAGATAACTGAATTGCGGATGCTGGTGAAAACCCAGCTCGTTAAGGGATAACGAACTCCCGACCTGGCCACGCCGAGTCAGACCTTTCCACTGACAGAGCGAAGCTGGCATCAGGCCCCAATCAGAGCCAAGAGAGATAGGCACACTGGGGGTAATGGGGAGACGGCATGGGTACTTTACGGAATATCCTTAAAAAGCGTCTTAAAACCCAACGGAGTTCTCAAATAAAACACTCCGAACGAACACGAGAAATCCCCGCGTCATCATAAGTCAATAGACGCATTCCCTGGGGGTCGTGTAGATGAATTGGATAGCCCTAAACCGTCAAAACAATCTGCAATTCGGAACGAAGAAAAACGCTGAGAAAGTCTCTGGAGTAAAGGTCGAAAACCAGAGTAGGTGGGAAAGCACGGAAACCTTTCCAGCGGGTAGGATGCAAGCCATAATTGCTTGCAGGGTAATCAGCGTAGAGAAATTTAGTAAGAGAGCATGCTTAGACACATGAATAGTCATAGTGAAGATTGGAGCAGCGTAAACTGGAAGAAATTCCAGAAAAATCTGTTTCGCCTCCAAAAACGAATCTACAAAGCCATGCAGAATGGAGACCTCCGGAAAGTAAAAAATCTCCAACGTCTGGTGCTGAAGTCCCGCGCTGCAAGGATGCTTGCTGTACGACAAGTAACTCAGCTAAATTCTGGGAAGAAAATTTGTGGGATAGATGGGAAAAAGTCCTTAAACTTCAGAGAAAGGCTCAACCTAGTCTTGAAACTAAAAAGAGCAAATAATTGGGAACATCAAGGACTAAGAGAAGTTAAAATCCTAAAGAAGAACGGGAAGATTAGAACTCTCAAAATACCAACCATCGCAGATAGAGCTTGGCAATGTCTTGTCAAATATGCTCTAGAACCAGCCCACGAAATAACATTCCATGCCCGAAGCTACGGATTCAGACCCGGTAGGAGTACACAAGACGCACAACAATTCGTCTTTAACAACCTAAAAAGTCGGGTAAAAGGCTACGAGAAAAGGGTAATCGAATTAGACATTGAAAAATGTTTCGACAGAATTAACCACAATGAGATTATGAAGAGAGTAATTGCTCCTCAACAAATCAAAATGGGGTTATGGGAATGCCTAAAGGCAGGAGTATCAGCAGAATTCCCAGAACAGGGAACACCGCAAGGTGGAGTAGTATCACCACTCTTGGCCAATATAGCATTAAATGGCATAGAGGATATCCATCCTTCGGTGAGATACGCGGACGACATGGTATTTTTCCTCAAACCAAAAGACGACGCTGAGAAGATTTTAGAAAAAGTACAGCAATTCCTAACTAAGCGTGGAATGAATGTATCGGCGGAAAAGATAAAGATTACACGGACAACGGCAGGTTTTGACTTCTTGGGATGGCACTTCAAGGTGCAAAAAAACGGAAAATTTCGTTGCACTCCCTCAGAGGAAAACTACGAAAATTTTCGCAAGAAAGTTAAAACCATAGTCAATAATTCTGTATTAGCCACAGCCACGAAAGCTAAGAAACTAGGCCCAATAATTAGAGGCTGGAGGAATTACCACCGCTATTGCAGGATGGACGGTTCAAGGTTTAGCCTATGGTACTTAAACCACGATGCCTTCAAGACTTTTATCAAAGATAAAAATAAAGGTAAAAATGAAGCCATAGAACTCGTCAAGCAAGCATTTCCGGCGGTGCCATATTCAGAAAATAAGTTTGTCATGGTCAAGGGCAACAAATCTCCCTATGACGGAGACTCTATTTACTGGAGCAAAAGAAACTCTAAACTCTACGACGGGCACACAGAAAAAGCGCTAAAACGGCAAGGCTACAAATGTGGACACTGTGGAAACTACCTGGACGGCAACGAAAAGGTAGAACTGCATCACACCGACGGCAATCACGACAATTGGAAGCCTAAGAATCTCTTAGCAGTACATGAGTTATGTCACGATTACATCCACATGGGCAAAAGGCCACAAGCCTAAGATTATCTAGGAGCCTATTGCGGTGAAAGTCGCACGATGGGTTCTGAAGGAGAGGTGCGGGCGGTAATACACCCCATCGACTCTAACAGTTTAGGTATTCGTTCCAGTTTTCCAGCAGTTGTAGAAACTGGTGGAAGTTTTACTTTACCTGCCAAATTATTTAACGATATTGTTTCTAGACTACCAGACGGTAATATTACTATTGATGATGATGAAGGAGAAGCGATCGCTACTCTTACTTCTACATCTGGACGTTATCAAGTCAGAGGTATGGGAGGGGAGGAATATCCTGAGTTACCTAATGTGGAAGATGGGGAAGTTGTAAATTTACCACCGGAAGCTTTGATTAATGGTTTGAAAGGAACTTTGTTTGCCACAAGTCCCGATGAAACTAAACAAGTATTGACGGGAGTAAATTTAAAAGTACAACCAGATGGTTTAGTATTTGCTGCGACGGATGGTCATAGGTTGGCAATAGTTGAGACTGAAAGTGTAACAGCAGAGGATGAGGAAGAAACTGAAGAGCTTGAGGAAGTTGCAGAGTTTGAAGCAACTATTCCAGCAAAAGCTTTAAGGGAAATTGAACGAATGATTGGGATGGGTAAATCTGATTCTTCTGTGGCGTTGAAATTTGATGAAAGTCAGGTAATTTTTGAGTTGGGAGAGCAACGTTTAACTAGCCGAAAATTGGAGGGTCAATATCCAGTTTACCAACAATTATTGCCTAATAAGTTTACTAATCAAATTAATGTGGATAGGAAACAATTTTTAGGAGCGGTGGAAAGAATTGCTGTTTTAGCTGACCAGAAAAATAACATTTTGAAGTGTACGATTGATAATGTTAATCAGGAGATTTCTTTATCTGTGGATGCTCAAGATGTGGGAAGTGGTAGAGAGTCTATGGCTGCACAAATTTCTAGTGATGAGCCGGAAGAAATTGCTTTTAATGTGAAATATTTGATTGAAGGTTTGAAGGCTATTCCTTCAGCTTCGGAGATTTCTATTCAGTTAAATACGGCTACAACTCCGGTGGTTTTAAATCCTTTGGGTGGGTTGAAAATGACTTATTTAATTATGCCTGTTCAGTTGAGAAGTTAGCTGTATAAAGTTATTTTAAAATCGTAAGTTTATCGTGGCAGATTGGATTATTTGATATGTCTAAATCTGCCATATTTTTTGATTTAAAGTTATCCTAAATTAGGTTGACACAGAAGCTTTATTCTGAGAAATTTTGGAATCCAGAATGGTTAGATTAGAGAGGGATTTGAAAAAGCTACTTTTGAGAACCAAATTTGCTATTTTTTTTAAGATAGGAGAAACCGAGAAACTTGTATTGACAATAGTTAATTGGTTAAAATATCAAGGGT